>NZ_JBEYSL010000091.1:0-16339 GCF_040642735.1 Micromonospora sp. NPDC047753
GAATCCGACGCGACAACGGCTCCACCCGGCTGGTCATGCAGAACGGTCTGACGATGGACGGCAGCTGGAACACCACAAGTACCGGCCGCCGCCGGGCCGGCGACGGTCGCGGGGGCGAGCGTGCCGAGCGCCAACGCGGCGGTGGTGAGGAGGATCGAGGGACGGTTCATGGTGGCTCCTTCGGTGATGGGTCTCCTGCCCTCTTAGTCACCGCGCCAGCGCCAACGGTTCGTCAGATTCACGCTCGACCCGGTCTACCGTGCAGGGAAACGCCGGCCGGAGGTGACACGGTGACGGCTCCGCTGCGGATCGGGCCCTACGCCATCGAGCGGCTGCTCGGCGTCGGTTCGTTCGCGACGGTGTGGTTGGGCTACGACCGGGCGCTCGACACGCACGTGGCGATCAAGGTGCTGGCCGAGAACTGGAGCCATGACCTGCGGGTGCGGGAACGCTTCCTCGACGAGGCCCGGTTGCTGCGGCGGTTGGAGCACGAGCGACTGATCCGGGTGCACGCCGTCGGTGAGCTGCCCGACGGCCGCCCGTACGCGGTCCTGGCCTGGGCGGACGGGGGCAGCCTGCGCGACCGGCTTGCTGCCGGCGAGATCCCCGCGCCGACGGCGTTGCGGCTGCTCGGCGAGGTCTGCGCCGGGGTCGCCGTGCTGCACGGCCACGGCGTCGTGCACCGTGACCTCACCCCGGGCAACATCCTGTTCCGCTCCGCCGGCCCCGGTGGCGCGGAACAGGTGCTGATCGCCGACCTCGGCCTCGCCAAGGCGCTCGCCGCCGCCTCCGGGCTGACCGCCCGGGCCGGCACCCCGGGCTACATGGCCCCCGAGCAGGACGACCCGGGCGCGGTGGTCGACACCCGCGCCGACGTGTACGGGCTCGGCCGGCTCGGCATCCGCCTGCTGGCCGCCGACCCGTCGAGCGCGAACCCGACCAGGCCCGATCCGCCTCGGCGCTCCCCGGAGATCCGACTTCGGGACGACGTGCCTCCGGCGGTCGCGGCGGTGCTCGCCCGGGCCACCGCCCACCGCCCGGCCGACCGCTACCCCGACGCCTCGACCATGTACGCCGCGTTGACCCGCGCGAGCACCCCGGTGGGACGGCCGCTCGCGTCGAACGTCGCGAGCGGTCCAGCGGGGTCGGCCGCATCGTCCGGTTCGGCGCGGCGAGAGCCCTCACCTCGGCCGAGCCGCCCGTACCGGTTGCGGCTGGCCGGGGCCGCGATGGTGGCCGTCGCCGCGGTGGGTGCGGTGGGCGCCGAGCCGGGGGGCGCCGGGTCGGCTCGGCCGGTCGGCGGCACGTATACGACCGGGCCGCTGACCGTGGCGCTGCCGGCTGGCTGGTCCGCTGCGGGCGCCACCTGGGCCGGTCAGTACGGTGCTGACGGCGAACCCGAACCGGCTCTGGTGATGTCGCCGCAACCCCGCCGCTGGGCCGCCGACCCTCGCCTGCCTGGCGCGTTCGTGGGCCTCTCCGGCAGCACGGCGGCCCGCGCCACGCCCACCGGGTTCCTGGCCGAGCGCACGCACGGCGACTGCACGCCCGCGCCGGCCCGCGCCACCCGACAGGCCGGCGTCGAGTGGACCGTGGTGGCGTACCGCTGCGACCGGGGTCGGCCGCAGATCATCGAGTCGGCCGCCCTGCACCCCGGCCGACCCGCCCTGGTGTACGTGCAGATCGCCCCGCCCACGGAAAGCGGACCCGACTTCGTGGACACCCTGCTCGCCGGCGTACGCCTGCGGTAGGTGCGGCCGAACGCGCCCGGCGGCGGCCCTCCTGGTGTGAAGCTGTCACAGTGGCTCAGGAGCGCGAGCCGGTGAGCGGCGGCACGCGTCGGGCGCAGATCCGCACGTCGAACGGGTCACCGCGTACGGATCTGCTGGAACTGTTCTTCGACCTCGCCCTGGTCGCCGGTCTGGCGATGACCTCGAGGAAGATGGCCGCCGACCAGAGCTGGATCGGTATCGCCCAGGCGCTGCTCCTGCTGTCGACACTGTTCGCGGTGTGGGTGACCACCACGTTGATCACCGACAGCTACGGCCCCCGGAAGCAGCCGCTCCCACTGTTGATCCTGGGCACCATGTTCGGCCTGATGCTGATGGCCGCCGCGCTGCCGACGGCGTTCGGTGACCACGGGTTGGTCTTCAGCGGTACCTGGGTCGCGATCTTCCTGGTCCGAGGGCTGGTGCTCGCCTGGTCCCTGCGGGGGCGGCCGGAGCAGGAGCGTCCGGTACGCGCCCTGATCTGGGACGTCGGTTCGGGGACCCTCTGGGTGGTCGGCGGTCTGGTGGCCGATCCCGGCTGGCGGCTGGCGCTGTGGCTGGCCGCGCTGACCGTCGACTACACCGCGTACGGTCTGCGTTTTCCGCTTCCCGGTCGGGCGTCTCTGCCGCGCTATCAGGTGGTGCCCGAGCACCTCGCCGAGCGCTACCAGCAGATCTACATCCTGTCCCTGGGTGAGCTGATCCTGGTCAGCGTCCTCAGCCTGGGCCACCAACCCTTCACCACGGATCGGGTGGCAGCCTTCGGCACTGCGTTCCTCACGGCCGCGGTGCTCTGGTGGAGCTACGCCCGGGGAGCTGGCGCGACCCTCCGCGCCGCCATCGAGTCGTCGCCCCACCCGGCCCGGCTGGTGCAGACCAACCCGTACGCCCACTGGCTGATGATCGCCGGGGTGGTCGGTACGGCAGCCGGTGTCGAACGGATCATCGAGCAGCCCACCGAGCGGCCAGGCGCCCCGATGATCGCGCTCATCCTGGGCGGTGCCGGGCTGGTGCTGTGTGGTCGGGCGGTGCTCGAGTACGAGGTCTACGAGCGGTTGCCGTTGTCCCACGTCGTCGGTGTCGTCGTGACGATCGCTCTTGCCCCGGTCGCGCCGCACCTGCCCGGTCTGGCGGTGAGCGTCGCCGCCGGTCTGGTGCTGCTGGGGGTCGCCGCCATCGAGTACCTCCGGCCCCGGTACCGAGCGAAACGGAAACCTGGCCGCTCGAGGCGCGGCCGTGCCTGATCTCCCGTCGCGGTACGGACCGCGAAATGCGGCCAGACTCTCTTGCGCGGATAGGTCTGTAATGCAAAGCTGACTGCATGACACACGAATCCGCTTCCCAGGCGGACGGGCCTCACGAGCTGTTGGCGACCGTGCGCGACCTGACACGTCAGGTCCGTGTCGCCCAGCGCGGCACCTGGTTTCCACTGCTGGTCTTCGCGGTGATCACCCTGGTCGCGATACCCGTCTACCGGTACGCCCCCTACCTCGACCTGTTCGACACCTGCCGATCCCGCCCGCAGCACACGGTCTGCATGGCTCCCAACCCCGCGCAGCTCGGGTACTGGACGGTCGCGCTGGTGCTCGCCTACGCGGGGATCGCAGGCTTCTACCTCAGGCAGTCCCGACGGCGTGGCGTGGGCACCCCGATCCGCCCCTACGTCGTCGTCGGTGTCGCGTTGGCCGTTCTGATGGCAGCCGTGTCGATCTGGCTGACGTTCCACCCGCTCATCCCCGTCCCCGCCGACCCCTTCTCCACCGACCCGGTCGAGATCGAGGTCGGGCCGGCGGCGTGGCTCATCAACGGGCTGGCCAGTCCCATAGCGGTCATCGCGCTGGCGCTGCTGGTGCTCGCGTGGGTCGAACGCAACTGGGCGCTGCTGGCGTACAGCCTCGTCTACCTGGCGATCGTGATGGTGCAGGGCGGCCAGGTCATCCACTCGACGTCACCGTGGTTCTTCCTGCCGTACCTGCTCGTCCCGGCGGCGCTGCTGCTGCTCGGCAGTGCCGCCTTCGCCCTGATCCGGCCGACCACCGAGGTTCCGGGGCGATGACCGACCATCCCACCAACGGCCTCGACGACGTGGTCCACCAGCGCGTCCGATTGGGCATCCTGGCCATCGCGCACCAGGCCCGCCAGGTCGAGTTCGGCTTCCTGCGCACCACCCTGCAGTTGACCGCGGGCAACCTCGGGCAGCACCTGACCGTCCTGGAGAAGGCCGAGCTGATTGAGATCGAGAAGGGCTACGAGGGCAAGCGCCCACGCACCTGGGTGACTCTCACCGCTGCTGGTCAGGCAGCCCTGCGCGATGAGATCGCCCACCTCAAGCAACTCATCCATCAGGTCGAACAAGCGCAGACGGCGCCGACCGCCGACCGGTGACCGGCGGGCAGCCGGCGTGCGCCGTCTAACGAACGAGATTCATGACCCGGGAGACAGGACCTAGCGGACCACCACGGTGACGGTGTGCTCCCGGCCGTCCTTGGGGATCGTCACGGCAACCGTGCCGGGGCGGACGAAGCGGACGTCCACCACGCCCGCCTCGTACTGCACGGAGACCAACTCCGGGCGGTCCACGGTGACCAGCCCCGGCCCGATGCCCTGGATGCGCAGCACCGCACCGGTGGCGAAGCAGAGCGATTCCAGCAGCTCGATCTCGGTGTCGGCGAGCGGCAGGTCATAGCGGACCGCGCCCTGACAGGCCGGCGTCGCGTCGGCCGGCGGGGGAGTCGTTCGGGGCGTACCCCTGGGCCTGGTGGGTGCGGGCGGTGGCGCGGCCGGCCGCGCGCTGGTCAACGTCGGTCGCGACGGCGACCCGGTGGGCGCGAGGCTCGCGGAGATCGTGGAGATCGCGGAGGGGGACGGTGTCGAACGGGTCGGGCCGGGCGGTTGGACGGGCAGGGGCGAGACGGCGTCGGCGCCGCACGCGGCAACCCCCACGGCGGCCGCGAGGACGACGACGAACCGGCCGAACGGCGCGCGGCTCATTCCGCGCCGAGCCGTTGCCGGACCTGGTGGCGGGCCAGGTGCAACCGGGACTTCACAGTGCCCACCGGCACGTCGAGCAGTTCGGCGATCTCGGGATAGCTCAGCCCGAGAACGTCGCGCAGGGCCACCACCTCGGCGAGGTCGGGGCGGACGGCGTCGAAGGCGTCGAGCAGGTCGAGGCGGGTCCCGGCGACCACGCTCGTCCGTCGGGGGTCGGGCCGGTCGGGCAGCGGCACGCCGCCGGCCTCCAACCGCCAGCGGCGGCGCAGTGTGCGGTACGTCGAGCGAGCCCGGTTGGCGGCGAGCCGGTGCAGCCAGGTACGGAACGAGGAGCGTGCCTCGAACCGGGTGATGCCGTTGGCCAGGGCCAGGAGGGTGTCCTGGCAGGCTTCCTCGGCGTCCTCCCGGTTGGGCAGGAACCGGGCGCACAGCCGCAGCACCTCGGGGCGTACCGCGAGCAGCAGGGCGTCCAGGGCGGCCGGGTCGCCGTGCGCGGCGGACCGGGCCAGGACGTCGATGTCGTCCGCGTCGGGCATGCCGGGTGTCCAATGCTCGCCGGTGCCGATCCCCGAGCGTACGACCGGTGACGCCGCAGCGGCCCCGTAGCGTCCGGCACCCGACGCGAACCGGCGCCCTACTCGAAGCGGGACACGTCCCCGGCTCCCCGGCGCAGGACCTCCGGCTCGGGCCCGGACAGGTCGATCACGCTCGTCGGCTCGCTGCCGCAGTCGCCCGCGTCGAGCACCGCGTCGAGCTGGTGGTCGAGCCGTTCCTTGATTTCCCAGCCCTGGGTCATCGGCTCGTCGTCGCCGGGCAGGACCAGGGTGCTGGACACCAGCGGTTCGGCCAACTCGGCCAGCAGCGCCTGGGTGACGGTGTGCCGGGGGACCCGCACGCCAACGGTCCGCTTCTTCGGGTGCAGCATCCGGCGGGGCACCTCACGGGTGGCCGGCAGGATGAAGGTGTAGCTGCCCGGGGTGGACGCCTTCACCAGGCGGAAGACCGCGTTGCTGATCTGGACGAACTGACCGAGCTGCGCGAAGTCGTGGCAGACCAGCGTGAAGTGGTGCCGGTCGTCGAGGTGCCGGATCTGCCGGATCCGGTCCAGCCCGTCCTGGTTGCCCAGTTGGGTGCCGAGCGCGTAGCAGGAGTCCGTCGGATAGGCGACCAGCCCACCACCGCGGATCAGGTCGGCGACCTGGCCGATGACCCGGGGCTGCGGGTTCTCCGGGTGCACGTCGTAGTACCTCGCCATCCTCCGAGACTAGGCGCACGCGGGGAGGATCAGGAGACGAGGGCCACCCTCGGCGCGGACGGTGGAGCCTCCGAGATCACCTCGGTAGGGTAGGTCCCGGTCGGCTCCGACCAACAAGATCCACACCGCCGGGGGGCGCCACGCATGGCTGATTCGTTCGCGCATCTGCACGTGCACACCGAGTACTCGATGCTCGACGGAGCGGCCCGACTGAAGGACCTGTTCGCCGAGGCCAAGCGGCTGGGCATGTCCGCTGTGGCGATCACCGACCACGGCAACATGCACGGCGCGAACGACTTCTACAACCAGGCGATGGCCGCCGGGGTGACCCCGATCCTGGGCGTCGAGGCGTACGTGGCGCCGGAGTCGCGCTACCACAAGGCGCGGGTCAAGTGGGGTCGCCCGGAGCAGAAGAGCGACGACATCTCCGGTAACGGCGCGATCACCCACAAGACCATGTGGGCGAAGAACGCGCAGGGCCTGAAGAACCTCTTCACCCTCAACTCGCGCGCCTCGATGGAGGGGCACTACGTCAAGTGGCCCCGGATGGACATGGAGCTGATCGCCGAGCACGCCGAGGGGATCATGGCCACCACCGGCTGCCCGTCCGGCGCGGTGCAGACCCGCCTGCGGCTGGGCCAGTTCGACGAGGCACTCAAGGTCGCCGCCAGCTACCAGGACATCTTCGGCAAGGACAACTACTTCCTGGAGATCATGGATCACGGCCTCTCCATCGAGAGCCGGGTCCGTGAAGGGCTCACCGAGATCGCCCGCAAGCTGGACATCCCGCCGGTGGTCACGAACGACTCCCACTACACCCACGAGGCGCAGGCCACCGCCCACGACGTGCTGCTCTGCGTGCAGACCGGCAGCAACATCGACGACCCCAACCGGTTCCGGTTCGAGGGTGGCGGCTACTTCATCAAGAGCGCCGACCAGATGCGCGCTGTGGACTCGTCCGAGCTGTGGCAGGAGGGCTGCCGCAACACCCTGCTGGTCGCCGAGAAGGTCGACCCGAAGGGCATGTTCGAGTTCCACAACCTGATGCCGCGCTTCCCGGTGCCCGAGGGGGAGACCGAGGAGTCCTGGTTCCGCAAGGAGACCTTCGCCGGCCTGGGCCGCCGCTACCCGAACGGCATCCCCGAGGGGCACGTCGTCCAGGCGGAGTACGAGCTGGGCGTCATCAACCAGATGGGCTTCCCGTCCTACTTCCTGGTGGTCGCCGACTTCATCCAGTGGGCGAAGAACCAGGGCATCGCCGTGGGGCCGGGTCGTGGCTCGGCCGCCGGGTCGCTCGTCGCGTACGCGCTGGGCATCACCGACCTGGACCCGATCCAGCACGGCCTGATCTTCGAGCGGTTCCTCAACCCCGAGCGGGTCTCGATGCCGGATGTCGACATCGACTTCGACGAGCGTCGGCGCGGTGAGGTGATCAAGTACGTCACCGACAAGTGGGGCGAGGACAAGGTCGCCCAGATCGCCACCTTCGGCACGATCAAGGCGAAGGCCGCGATCAAGGACTCGGCTCGGGTCCTCGGTTTTCCGTACGCGGTCGGCGACCGGATCACCAAGGCGATGCCACCGGCGGTGATGGGCAAGGACATCCCGCTCACCGGCATCTTCGACAACAAGCACCCCCGCTACGCCGAGGCGGGCGAGATCCGCGGCCTGTACGACTCCGACCCGGACGTCCGCAAGGTGATCGACACGGCCAAGGGCATCGAGGGGCTGATCCGGCAGACCGGCGTGCACGCCGCCGGCGTCATCATGTCCGCCGAGCCGATCATCGAGCACATCCCGTTGACGCGCCGCGACGCCGACGGGGCGATCATCACGCAGTTCGACTACCCGACCTGCGAGTCGCTCGGGCTGCTGAAGATGGACTTCCTCGGCCTGCGCAACCTGACGATCATCGACGACGCGGTCAAGAACATCGAGCTGAACCACGGCCGCAAGCTCGACCTGCTGGGCCTGCCGCTGGACGACAAGGCCGCGTACGAACTGCTGGCCCGCGGCGACACCCTGGGCGTGTTCCAGCTCGACGGCGGGCCGATGCGGTCACTGCTGCGGTTGATGAAGCCGGACAACTTCGAGGACATCTCCGCCGTCCTGGCCCTGTACCGACCCGGCCCGATGGGCGTCGACTCGCACACCAACTACGCGCTGCGCAAGAACGGCCTCCAGGAGATCACGCCGATCCACCCGGAGCTGGAGGAGCCGCTGCGGGAGATCCTGGCGCCCACCCACGGCCTGATCGTCTACCAGGAGCAGGTGCAGCGCGCCGCGCAGATCCTCGCCGGCTACACCCTCGGTCAGGCGGACCTGCTGCGCCGGGCCATGGGTAAGAAGAAAAAGGAGATCCTCGACAAGGAGTTCATCCCGTTCCGGGACGGCTGCCGCGAGCGCGGCTACTCCGACGAGGCGATCCAGGCGGTGTGGGACGTCCTGGTGCCGTTCGCCGGGTACGCCTTCAACAAGGCGCACTCCGCCGCGTACGGCCTGGTCTCCTACTGGACCGCGTACCTCAAGGCGCACTACCCGGCCGAGTACATGGCCGGGTTGCTGACCAGCGTCGGCGACGACAAGGACAAGATGGCGCTCTACCTGGCCGAGTGTCGCCGGATGCGCATCCAGGTGCTGCCGCCGGACGTGAACACCTCGGCCGGGCCGTTCACCCCGGTCGGCAAGGACATCCGCTTCGGCCTGGCCGCCGTCCGCAACGTCGGGGCGAACGTGGTCGCCTCGATCATGCGCTGCCGGGAAGAGAAGGGCGAATACGCCGACTTCTACGACTTCCTGTCCAAGGTGGACGCGGTGGTCTGCAACAAGAAGACGATCGAATCGCTGATCAAGGCGGGTGCGTTCGACTCCCTCGACCATCCCCGCAAGGGCCTGCTCGCGGTGCACGCCGACGCGATCGACGCGTACGCCGACGTCAAGCGCAAGGAGGCCGTCGGCCAGTACGACCTGTTCGGCGCCGGGTTCGGTGACGCCGACACCGGCAGCACCACTGTGATGCCGACCATCGGCGACAGCGAGTGGGACAAGCGCGACAAGCTGGCCTTCGAGCGGGAGATGCTCGGCCTGTACGTCTCCGACCACCCACTGTTCGGTCTGGAGCACATCCTCAACGCGGCAGCCGACACCACAATCGCCTCCCTGGCCGAGGAGGGCGGGGTGCCCGACGGGGCGGTCGTCACCCTCGCCGGCATCCTCTCCGGGGTGCAGCGCCGGGTCACCAAGCAGGGTCGTGCCTGGGCGTCGGCCACCCTGGAGGACCTGGCCGGTGGGGTGGAGGCGCTGTTCTTCCCCAACACCTACGAGGTGATCGGGCAGTACATCGCCGAGGATGCCATCGTGGTGGTCAAGGGTCGGGTGGACCGCCGCGACGACACCCCACGGATCATGGCGATGGACATGTCCATGCCGGACGTCAGCACCAGCGCCACGAACAAGCCGGTCACCCTCACCATCCCGGTGCACCGCTGCACACCTCCGCTGGTGGAGAAGCTCAAGGAAACCCTGGTGCTGCACCCCGGCGACACCGAGGTGCACGTCAAACTCCAGAACGGCGGGCGCACCACCACCCTGCGGCTGGGTCCGTTCCGGGTGGCGGCGACGACCGCGCTGATGGGTGACCTGAAGAGCGTCCTCGGCCCGGCCAACGTGAGCTGAGCCGCATCGGTCCGGCCGGCCTGCGCCGGCCGGACCGCCGGGCTCAGACCCGTTCGGGGGCGCTGATCTCCCGCAGTTGGCCGTCGGCCAACCGCAACCAACGCTGCACGCCGATCTCGGCGAGGAACCGTTCGTCGTGGCTGACCACCACGAACGCCCCCTGGTACGCCGACAGCGCGCTCTCCAGCTGACCCACGCTGACCAGGTCCAGGTTGTTTGTCGGCTCGTCGAGCAGCAGCAGTTGCGGCGCCGGCTCGGCGCAGAGCACACAGGCGAGGGTGGCGCGCAGCCGTTCACCGCCGGAGAGCACCCCGACCGGCAGGTTGACCCGGGCGCCCCGGAACAGGAACCGGGCGAGCAGGTTCATCCGCTTGGCGTCCGGCAGGCTCGGCGCGTACGCGGCGAAGTTCTCCGCCACCGTGCGGTCGAGGTCCAGCAGGTCCAGCCGCTGCGACAGGTACGCGATCCGTCCCTCGCCGCGCTTGAGCTCACCGCCGGACGGTTGCAGGTCACCGTTGACCAGGCGCAGCAGGGTCGATTTGCCGACGCCGTTCGCCCCGGTCAGCGCGATCCGTTCCGGCCCCCGGATCACCAGGTCGGCGCCGTCGCCGCCGAACAACTCCCGGTCGTCGAAGTGGGCCCGCATCCCCTGGCCGGAGAAGACGGTGCGCCCGCCCGGGACTGTGGTGTCCGGCAGGTCCACGACGATCCGGTCCTCGTCGCGTACCGCCCGGCCCGCCTCGTCGAGTCGGGCCTTGGCCTGACCGAGTCGGGACGAGTGCGTCTCCTGCGCCTTGCCCGCCGACTCCTGTGCGCTGCGCTTGAGCCCACCGGCGACGATCCGGGCCAGGCCGGCGTTCTTCAGGTTCTTCGAGGCGTTGCTGGCCCGCCGGTCGGCCCGTTCGCGGGCCTGCTGCATCTCCCGCTTCTCCCGCTTCACCTCCTGCTCGGCGTTGCGCAGGTTGCTCTCGGCCACCTCCCGCGCCGCCTGCACCGCCTCCGTGTACGCGGTGAAGTTGCCCCCGTACCAACGGATCTCGCCCTGGTCCAGCTCGGCGATGCGGTCCATCCGGTCCAGCAGTTCCCGGTCGTGGCTGACCAGCAGCAGGCACCCGGACCACTCGGTGAGGACGTCGTAGAGCTTGTGCCGGGCCTCCAGGTCCAGGTTGTTCGTCGGCTCGTCGAGCAGCAGCACGTCCGGGCGGCGCAGCAGTTGCGCCGCCAGACCGAGGGAGACCACCTGGCCGCCGCTGAGGGTGTGCAGCCGGCGGTCGAGCGACAGCTCACCCAGGCCGAGGCGGTCCAGCTCCGAGCGGGTGCGCTCCTCGATGTCCCAGTCGTCGCCGATGGTGGCGAAGTGCTCCTCGGCGGCGTCGCCGGCCTCGATGGCGTGCAGCGCGGCGATCCGCTCGGCGACGCCCAGCACCTGCGCCACGCTCAGGTCGCCGACCAGCGGCAACGTCTGCGGGAGGTAGCCGAGCACACCGTCGACGGTGACGCTGCCGCCGCTGGGCGGCAACTCCCCGGCGATCAGCCGCAGCAGGGTGCTCTTTCCGGCGCCGTTGGGCGCGACCAGGCCGGTACGACCGCCCGGGACGGTGAAGGACAGCTCCGAGAAGACCGGGGTGTCATCCGGCCAGGAGAAGGAAAGGTTCGAGCAGACGATGAACGCATCAGACATGCGAGTGACCTCAAAGGGTGGGGTGGGCGCGCTTCAGCCGCCCGACGACAACGGGAACCGGTGGAACGACGACATGACCCCGGCGGCTGCGCCGAACGCGCCGAACCGATGGCCGAACACATCCGGTCTCACCCGGAGATGTCGTCGTCACCCGCCATGTCTGGTCTCCCTGGTCGTGTCACTAGCCCAACTCCGCCGAGTCTAACAACGGATCTTCAGTGCGCCACCGCAATAGAGTGCAGCGCTCCGTGTTTAGGCCAGACTATAGTTAGTCCATGTCTCATGAGCGCCACGTCGCTGGGCGATCAAGACGACAACGGATGTCCGCGACTGGTTGCGGTCCCTGCGAGAAGCCGACCCGGCAACGTACCGGTCCGTCAACGTAGCGATCGACATGCTTGCGGACACCGGTCCGGGCCTGGGGCGTCCGCTGGTCGACACTCTCAGGGGTTCGACCATCAGCAACCTCAAGGAGCTTCGACCGCGATCCGGAAGAGACGTCGCCGTTCGCGTGCTGTTCGTCTTCGATCCATGGTCCCAGGCCGTGCTGCTGGTGGCCGGCAATAAGGCAGGGGATTGGGGTCGGTGGTACGGCAAGGCGATTCCAGCGGCTGAGATTGCGTATGAGGGCTGGCTTGCCTTCGAGAGGAAACGGAGGGAGGGCTGATGGGCGACTTCCATGACTGGAACGACATCCGGGCTGAGCTGCATGACGGGGACGATGAAGCGCTCGACGCCGAGCGTGCTCGTACCGAGGCGTGGATCAGCGCGTTTCACCTTGCCGAGGAGCGGAAGCGGTTGGGCCTGACCCAGCGGCAGGTGGCCGACCTGATGGGTGTCACGCCCGGCCGGGTCAGCCAGATCGAGAATGGTGACCTGGAGGCCAACGAGGTCGCGACGCTGAGCCGATACGCCCGAGCACTCGGCGCCCGGATGCGGATCATCTTCGACTACGGCGACGACCTTCGTCAGATCGCCTGACCTGCGCGGCACTGTTCCAGGGCGGCCCTCTTTCGACCGTCGATCTTGCACTTACTGTTGCCGAAATGTCGCTGTTGCGGTCAATGGTCCCGACAGAAAGTGCAAGATCGACGGATTGCTCAACGGGGTCGGTACTCGACCTCGGGGCGGCCGGGGGTGCCGTAGCGGGGGGTGCGGGCGGCCCGGTCCACCGTGACCAGGTACTCCAGATAGCGGCGGGCCGTTACCCGGGAGATGCCGGTCAGCGCGCTCACCTCGGTCGCGGACAGCCCGACCTCCGCGCGGGTGCCGTCGGTGAGCGCGGCGCGTACCCGATCGAGGGTCTGCGCGTCGAGCCCCTTGGGCAGGCTGTGCCCGGCGGTGCCGCGCAGGGTGGCGAACATCTGGTCCACCTCGTGCTGGGCGGCGACCTCGCCGTCGGCGAGCGCCTGGGCGCGGTAGTCGGCGTACCGCTCCAGCTTGTCGCGGAACGCGGCGAACGTGAACGGCTTGAGCAGGTAGTGGGTCACACCGAGGGACACCGCGGTGCGCACCACCGCCAGGTCCCGCGCGGACGTCACCGCGAGCACGTCGACGCTGCTGCCGGCCGCCCGCAGCGCCCGGCAGACGTCCAGGCCGTGCAGGTCGGGCAGCCGAAAATCCAGGAGTACGAGGTCCACGTCGCCGCCGCCGCCCGCGCGCAGGGCCGCCATCGCCGCCCGCGCGGTGTGCGCCACCCCGACCACCACGAAACCGGGAACCCGTTCGGTGTACGCGCTGTGCGCCTCCGCCAGCAGCGGCTCGTCCTCGACGACCAGTACCCGGATGGCGCTCATGACCGCCCTATCCTGCCCGGCAGCCGAACGGTGAACAGGCTGCCGCCGTCGTCGGAGCGACCCACCTCGGCGCTACCGCCGTGCCGGCGTACCACCTGGCCGACCAGCGCCAGGCCGAGACCCCGGCCGGTGCTCTTGGTGGACCAGCCGCGCCGGAACGCGTCGGCGACCCGCTCAGGTGCCAGGCCGGGGCCGCTGTCGGCTACCCGGACCACCAGCTCGTCGTCGGTCGCGCCGACGAAGACCCGCACCCGGCGCGGCGCCGGGGTTCCGGCCACCGCCTCCAGGGCGTTGTCGACCAGGTTGCCGACAACGGTGAGGAGATCTCCGGTCGGCAGCGGGCTGTCGTCGAGGCGGCAGTCCGGTTCGATGACCAGATCCACTCCGCGCTCGCCGGCCTGTGCGGACTTGCCGAGCAACAGCGCCGCCAACGCCGGCTCGGTCACCGCGCCGACCACCCGGTCGGTCAACTGTTGGGCGAGGGCCAGGTCCCGGGTGCCGAGCCGGACGGCCTCGTCGGCGCGACCCAGCTCCACCAGCGTCAGCACGGTGTGCAGCCGGTTGGCCGACTCGTGGGTCTGCGCCTGCAACGCCTCGGTCAGCGCGCGCACCGAATCCAGCTCGCTGGCCAGGGTGCGCAGCTCGGTCTGGTCGCGCAGGGTCAGCACGGTGCCGAGCACCGCGCCCTCGAAGCGGGTGGTCCGCTGGTTGGCGACGAGCACCCGGTCACCGGCGACGATCGGCTCGTCGCGGGCGTCGCGGCCGGAGTCGAGCAGCTCGGCCGCCGCGGGCGGCAGGTCGATCCCGGCCACCGGCTGGTCGATGACTGGCGCGTCCGCGTCGAGCCCCAGCAGCCGGCGGCCCTCGTCGTTGACGAGCGCCACCCGACGATCGGTGGTGAGCACGACGAGACCTTCCCGCACCGAGTGCAGAACGGCGTCGTAGTACTCGTACATCCGCGTCATCTGGGCCGGCCCCAGACCGTGCGTCTGGCGGCGGAGCCGGCGGCTGAGCAGCCAGGAGCCCGTCGCGGCGAGGGCCAGAGCCGGCGCGACCACACCGAACAGCACCGGCAACTGGCCGAGCAGCTTCTTGTCGATGGCGCGGGTGGTGATGCCCACCGAGACCAGACCGACGAGGCGTCGCTGCTCGTCGTACACCGGAACGACCGCGCGCACCGACTCGCCGAGCGTCCCGACGTTGGTGGTGGTGAACGGGCGGCCCGCCAGAGCGGGCCCGATCTCGCCGACGAACGGCTCGCCGATCCGGTCCTTGGTCGGGTGCGAGAAACGGGTGCGGTCGGGGGCCATCACCACCACGAAGTCGGTGCCCGTGGCCTTCCTTGTCGATTCGGCGTACGGCTGGAGGACCTTCGCGGGGTCGACGGTCGTGAGGGCCTCGCGGACGTCGGGGGAGCCGGCCACGGTCTGCGCCACCGCGAGCACCTCCTCCTGCGCGGCCTGGCGGGAGTCGCTGCGGGCCAGCCAGACGGCGCCCGCCGCGCCGGCCAGCACGAGCAGCGTCACCACCATCGCCTGGAGGGCGAAGAGTTGCCCGGCGATGCTCCACTGGCGTCGGGCCACCTCCACCACCCTCCTCGTCGCGCCACCGGTTCCGCCGACGCGGTGAACAGAATGACCGCAAGGCTGTCAACGGGTGAGACGCGCTTCACATTGTCGACATGGACACCACCGCATCCGCCACCACCCCGGCACCGGCGGTCCGCCGGGACCGAACCCGTTACCTGTATCTGGCCGTCATCGTGGCCGTGGTCGCCGGCATCGTGGTCGGCCTGGTCGCCCCCGATTTCGGCAAGGAACTCAAGCCGATCGGCACCGGCTTCGTCAACCTGATCAAGATGATGATCAGCCCGGTCATCTTCTGCACCATCGTGCTCGGCGTCGGCTCCGTACGGCAGGCCGCGAAGGTCGGCAAGGTCGGCGGCCTGGCCCTCGGCTACTTCCTGACCATGTCGACGGTCGCGCTCGCCATCGGCCTGGTCGTCGGCAACGTCATCCACCCCGGTTCGGGCCTGAACCTCGGCCCGGACCTGGTCGGCTCCGGCAAGGCCGCCGCCGGTGACGAGGCCGCCGGTACGGCCGACTTCCTGCTCGGGATCATCCCGACGACGCTGCTCTCCTCGCTCACCGAGGGCAAGGTGCTCCAGACGCTGCTGGTCGCCCTGCTGGTCGGCTTCGCCGTGCAGGCCATGGGCCGGCGGGGTGAGCCGGTGCTCAGCGCCATCACCGTCATCCAGCGGGTCGTCTTCAAGGTCCTTGCCATGATCATGTGGCTGGCGCCGATCGGCGCGTTCGGCGCGATGGCCGCCGTGGTCGGCGCGACCGGCGTGGACGCCCTCAAGAGCCTCGCCCAGATCATGGTGGGCTTCTACGCCACCTGTCTGATCTTCGTGCTGGTGTTCCTGGGCGCGCTGCTGTGGTTCGTGGCCCGGATCTCGATCTTCTCGCTGCTGCGTTACCTGGGCCGGGAGTTCCTGCTGATTTTGTCGACCTCGTCGTCGGAGTCGGCGTTGCCGCGGCTGATCGCCAAGATGGAGCACTTCGGTGTGAGCAAGCCGGTCGTCGGCATCACGGTGCCGACCGGCTACTCGTTCAACCTGGACGGTACGGCGATCTACCTGACCATGGCGTCGCTGTTCATCGCCGACGCGCTGGGCAAGCCGTTGGCCATCGGCGAGCAGATCTCGCTGCTGCTGTTCATGATCATCGCGTCGAAGGGTGCCGCCGGTGTCACCGGCGCCGGGCTGGCCACCCTCGCTGGCGGCCTCCAGTCGCACCGCCCGGACCTCGTCGACGGGGTCGGGCTGATCGTCGGCATCGACCGGTTCATGTCGGAGGCTCGGGCGCTGACCAACTTCGCCGGCAACGCGGTGGCGACGGTACTGGTGGGAACCTGGACCGGCGAGTTCGACCGGGAGCGGGCGACCGCGGTGCTGAGCGGCAACGACCCGTTCGACGAGGCCACCATGGTCGACGAGCACGACGACGAGGCGGCGTCCCGCCCCGACGAGAAGGAGACCACGCCCGCCGGAGCCCCGGTCTGATCCATGGCGTGGACCCGGGGTCGCGGCGGCGCAGGGCCCCGAGCAGTACGACCCGCTCGCCGAGCGCGGCCTGGGCAACCACCCGCAGGCGTACAGCCACCTCGGTCT
>NZ_JBEYSL010000092.1:0-16226 GCF_040642735.1 Micromonospora sp. NPDC047753
GCCATCATCGTCTCGCCGTCGATGTCGGAGAGCAGCCCGACGACCGGCACCATCGTCTCCAACTCGGCCGCGCACGCCCAGCAGGTGGCGAGATGTTCCTCGAACCGCTCAGTGTCCTGCTCGTCGAGCACACCGAGCGCGTACGCCGCGACGTCCATGTGGTCCGGCCGGCTCATTCTGTCACCCCCCGCTCCTGCAGAGCCGTGCGCAGCGCGCGCAGCGCGTAGTAGACCCTCGACTTGGCGGTGCCGAGCGGCAGGCCCAACTCCTCGGCTGCCTCCGGCACCGTCCGCCCCCGGAAGTACGTCGAGATCAGAATCTCCCGGTGCGACTGACTGAGCGTACGCAGCGCGTCCGCCACCGTCATGGTGCGCAGGACCCGGTCCGTGCTGTCCGCCTCGGCGAACGCGGTGAGGTCCCGGTCGTACGTCTCCGGCGGCCGGGCCTCCTGGCTGCGGTGCTCGTCGATGGCGATGCGGCGGGCCACAGTGACCAACCACGGCCGCAACGAGCCCTGCCCCTGCGTGCCCAGCCGGTGCGCGTTGCGCCAGGCCCGCAGCAGCGTCTCCTGGACGATGTCCTCCGCGCGCTGCCGGTCCCCCCCGGTGAGGCGCATGACGAACATCAGCAACGGGCCGGCGTGCTCGGCGTAGAGCTGACGGATCAACTGGTCGGAGTGGCTGGCCTCGGTTGTCGTCGCCTGATGGCGTCCGGGCGCCGGTCGCGGCGTCACCGGACCATTCTGGCGAGTCGACGCCCGTGCGTCGACCCCTCGGGCAGACGAGGTCGACCGTGACGAGGGTCGCGCCGACAACCAGTCAGCGCGTACCGCGTCGCCATGCCAACCGGCCGCCACCGCGTGCATGCAGACCTCCGGGATGTCCGTGACCAACGCCAGCCCACGAGGTGGGCCGCCCGGTGGTACGCAGCGCCTGCCCCAGCGGATCAACAAACGACGAAAAAACTTCCCCGCCGCTGTCGTTTGGACGGTCAGCGGCGTACCGAGAACAGCCCCGGCGGTGGCGGATCGGAGCCGGTGGCGTCCGCGTCCCGAACCACCTGCGCGCCACCGACGAAGCGGTCCAGGTCGTCGCCGGCCACCACCCGGCCGGGGAACCAGTCGCCGGCGGCACGTCTGGTCAGCTCCGGCACCGGCGGTGTGGACCGCCCGGCGACCAGCACCAGATTGCCGTACCGGCGCCCACGCAGCACCGCCGCGTCCCCGACCAGACAGGCCTGCGGCAGCACCGAACGGACCGTGGCGACCTGCCCACGGGCGTGCCGCAACGGCGGGCCGTCGGCCAGGTTCGCCAGGTACCAACCGGCGGGGCGGAGCACCCGGGCCACCTCGGCGGCGTACTCCACCGACGTGAGGTGGGCCGGCGTACGCGCACCGGCGAACACGTCGGCGACCACCACGTCGTAGCTGGCCTCCCGGGAGGACGCCAGCACCGCCCTGGCGTCCTCCACCCGGACCCGCAACCGGGCATCCGACGGCCACGGCAACGCCCGACGGACCAGCTCGACCAGCGCACCGTCCACTTCGGACACCCGCTGGGTCGACCCGGGTCGGGTGGCGGAGACGTACCGGGGCAGGGTCAGGGCGCCGCCACCAAGATGCAGCACCCGCAGCGGCTCACCGGCCGGCGCGAGCAGATCCACCGCGGCAGCCAACCGCCGCACGTACTCGAACTCGAGGTGGGTGGGGTCGGTCAGGTCGACGTGCGACTGCGGCGCGCCGTCCAGCAGCAGCGTCCACGAGCCGGCCCGGTCCGGGTCCGGCACCAACTCCGCCAGCCCGGTGTCCACCTGCTCGACCACACGGTCACCCGCCCGTTTACGCCCCATCGGAACCAGTGTCCGCGCTCATCGGGCGGCGCGGGCCGCAGCGGTCAACGCGCGGTGCAGCAGCCGGGAATCGCCGAGCAGGGCCCGCAGTCGGCGCTCCAGGCCGGCGATCGGGATCAGGTTCTGCGGGGCCCGCGGATCCTTGTACGGGGTGGAGGCGAAGCGCGGCAGGGTCACCAGCGACAGGTCGGCCAGCTCGATCGCCGCCTCGACGGGCAGGTCGGCGGAGCACTCCACCCGGACGATGCCCGCCCACGGCGCGCCGGTCGCCACCGGCAGCCGCAAATACCACGACCAACCGCCCCAGGCGGTGCCGAGCCGGAACACCGGGGAGCGCTCACCCGATGCCATACCGGTCACCACAGCGGTCAGCCGGGCGTCCAGGTACTGACTGTGCTGCGTCTTGATGTAGCCCAGGGTGCGCGGCAACTGCCGACGGCTGCGCAGCGGGCCGTCCACCACCAACAGGTCACCGTCGACCCGGGCGGCGTCGGACACCGCCACCTCCAACGCGGTCAGCGGGCCCTGCACGGCGGCCGGCAACTTCGCCAGCTCACCGGTGCCACCCACCCGGTGCACCGGGTAACGGATCGCGCCCGCCACCACGTCCTGCGCCGACGGGCTCGCTGTGAACAGGCCCCGACCAACCCGGGTGCCCGCCAACTGCGCCGCACCCCGCCCCAGGTCACACCGGACCACCCCGGCCGCGTACGAGGCAGCCAACCCGGGGAACGACAGGCCGTCGGTCTCCGCCGTCCAGATGCTGGCGTCGATGCGCCGAACCCCGTCGACGAGCAACACCACGTCCGGCGCCCGCACCCCGGGGCGTACCCCGATCGCCCGCCAGTCCACGGCGGGCAACTCGACGTCCGCGTCGACCTGGGCACTGCTCGGCGCGGCCGGCCCGGCGGTCGACGCCTCGAACGACGCCCCGTACGCCGGATCCCACGAATCCACGAAGAACGCGGCGTCGCTCACCGGGCCGGCCCCTCGTCAGCGACTGCGCTGCTCCCGTACGCCGCACTCCTCGCGCTCACCGGCCGGTCCGTTCGATGCGTGACGAGCGCGCGTCCTTGCGCACCTCGAACCGGACCGGGATCCGCTCGGCCAGCGCCGGAACGTGGGTGACCACACCGACCATCCGATCGCCCCGGGCCGCCAGGTTCTCCAGGGTCGCCGCCACCGTGTCCAAGGTGGCGGCGTCGAGCGTGCCGAAACCCTCGTCCAGGACGATCGACTCCAGGCTCGCTGCCGTGGTCGACATGCCGGCCAACTGCTCGGAGAGCGCCAACGCCAACGCCAGCGACGCCTGGAACGTCTCACCGCCGGAGAGGGTGCGCACGCCCCGGCGCAACCCCGCGTCGTGGTGGTCGACCACCACGAACTCGCCCTTGTCGTGCACCAGCTCGTACTGACCGGAGGAAAGCTCCCGCAGGATCCCCGACGCGCCGTCGACAAGCAGGTCCAACGCCTCGGCCAGCAACCACCGCTCGAAGTTGTTGGCCCGCAGGTGCCCGGCGAGCGCGCGCGCCACCTGCGCCTCCCGCTCGTGGCTCGCCCGCTGCTCGCGCAACGTACCGGCCTGCTCGCGACGCTCGTGCAGCCGCCGCCGGTCGGCGTCGGCCCGCTCCACCGCCACCGTCGCCGCGTGCACCGGGTCGTCCCCCACCGGCACGTCGGCGGCGGCGAAGATGCCAGCGATGCCCCGCTGCACCCCGTCGGCCACCGACTCGGCCTCCGCGACGGCGTCGGCCCGACCGGCCCGCTCGGCGCGGCGGAGGTCCGCCTCGGTGGTCGCCCACCCGGTCAGCGCCGCCCACGCGGCGGCCACGTCGTCCCGGTCGGTAGCCGGAGGGCCGAACCGGGCCAAACCGTCACGGGCGGTGTCGAATGCCCGCCACGCCGCCCGCAGCCGCTCCTCGGCGGCGTCCACCCCGGCCCGGGCCTGCCGAGCGGCCTCACGGCCAGCCCGGACCGCTGTCGCCGCCTCCTCCAGCGCGCGCCGCAACCGGGCGTGCTCGGCCAACTCCCGGCGCAGCACGGCCGGCTCGGCCGCGCCGGAGAGCTGCCCGTCCAGCTCGGCCAGCCGGGCCTCCATCTGCTCCTGGCGCGCTCGCGCCTGCACCAGCAGCCGCTCCAGCTCCCGCGCCGCCGTGTCCCGCTCCTGCACCGTCGCCTGCGCGGCCTTCGAAGCGGCCCGCGCCGCCTTGCCCGCCGCCGTCGCGGCGGCCACCGCCGAATCGGCCGGCACCGCCGGCACCTCGGCCACCGGCTGCTCGCACACCGGGCACGCCGCACCGGCATGCAGGTGCACCCGCAGGCTCACCGCCAGATCGGTGGCCTTCGCCTCCTCGTGCGCCCGGAAGGCCGCCTCCAACTCGGCGTCGGCCCGCTCGGCGACCACCCGTGCGGCGGCCAGCGCCGCCACCGCGGCGGCGTGCTCGTCATTCGCCGCGCGCACCGTCGCCCGGACCGTCTCGGCCTCGCCGGACAGCCGATCCCGATCGTCGTACGCCCGCAGCTGCAGTCGCAGCGCGCTCTCGTCACCGGCGGCGGCCAGCTCGCCGCGCAGCTTGTCCTCCCGCTCCTCGGCCAGCGACACCCCGGCCGCCGCCGCCTCGGCGTCGGCCCGCGCCGCTGCCACCGCGCGAGCGACAGCGGTCACCCCACCCGGCGCGCGCACCCCGGTCAGCACTGTCAGCTCGTCGTCCAGCGCGGTCAACGCCGCCGCGGCCTCCCGTGCGGTGACCCGGGCCGCCGCCAGCTCCGGCACCGCCTCGGCCACCGCCGCCGCCAGCTCGGCCATCCGGTCGACCCGGGCGTCGGCCTCGGCCAACGCCTCGTCGTCCACGCCGGTCAACCCGGCGAGCACCTGGTCGACCGCCTCCAGCCGGGCCTCCGCCTGCGCGGCGCGCGCCGTCGCCTTCTTCTGCACGTCCTCGTAGACGCCGAGGCCCAGCAGGTTGACCAGGATCTGTTGCCGGGTCGCCGGCTTGGCGTGCAGGAAGTCGGCGAACTGCCCCTGTGGCAGCACCACACAGCTGGTGAACTGCTCGTACGGCAGCCCGACCGCCTCCAGCACCGCCTGCTCCATCTCGGCGGGGGTGCCGGCCACCACCTCGCCGAGGTCGTCCGGGCTCAGACCGGTGTCCAATTTGGTCACGTCGAAACCGGCCGGCATCAGCTGCAACCCGGCGTTCGCGGTTTTCACGTTGCCCCGGCCGTCCCGGCGGACCACCCGGGTCGCCACGTAACGGGCGCCGCCGGACTCGAAGACCAACCGCACCCGCGCCTCGGTCGCCGACGGCGCGAGCGCGTTCGCCAACCCCCGGGCGCCACCCCAGCGGGGCACCATGCCGTACAGGACGAAGCAGATCGCGTCCAGCACCGTCGACTTGCCCGAACCGGTGGGGCCGATCAGCGCGAAAAAGTCGGCGTCGGTGAAGTCGACAGTGGTCTCGTCCCGGAAGACCGTGAAGCCGGCCATGTCCAACCGCATCGGACGCATCAGTGCTCGACCTCCTCGAAAAGCTCGTCGAAGAGCTCCCGGACACCCTCGTCGGCGTGACCCCGGCTGTCCAGGTAGTCGGCGAACAACTCCCGGGGCGAACGCCCCGACCGCTGCGCGATGCGCGCGCCGCTGCCCGGCGCGGCCAACAGCTCCGGGTCGATCCGGATCTCCAGGGCCCGGGGGAGCAGCTCCTGGATCTCCTCGCGCAGGCCGGCGCGGGGTTGCTCCCGCACGTACACCCGCAGCCACGCGTCCGGTGCCTCGATCTCGGCGAGCTGCGCCAGGGTGCCGCGCACCGTCCGCAGCGCGCTCGCCGCCGTCACCGGCACCTCCCGCACCCGGGCGGCCGTGCTGGCCGTCACCTCGACCACCGTCACCGAGGGGATGTTCTCCTGCTCACCGAAGTCGACAGCGAGCGGGCTGCCGCTGTACCGCACCGGGCACGGGCCCGCTACCCGCTGCGCCCGGTGCAGATGACCCAGCGCCACGTAGTGCGCGGTGGCCGGAAAGACGGTGGCCGGAACGGCGTAGCCCAACACGGTGTGCGCGTCGCGCTCGCCACCACCGGTGGCCGCACCGGTCACCGTCAGATGCGCGGTGACCAGGTGCACCCGGTCCGGTTCGGTGAAACCCTCGGTCAGTCGCCCCAGCACCCGGCCCAGGTGGTCGGCGTACGTCTGGTTGGTCTCCGCGGCGGTCAGCTCGTACATCTCCAACGCGCGCACCGCGTACCGCTGGGACAGGAACGGCAACGCGGCCAGCCGCCACCGCTCGCCACCGGCGGTGGTGCCGTCGATGACGTGCTCGTCCGGGTTTTCCCGCACCCCGCCGCGCAGCGTGATGCCGGCGGCATCGGCCCACGGACGCAACGCGTCCAGCGCCGGGCCGTTGTCGTGGTTGCCGCCGATCGCCACCACGTCCGCGCCGGTACGCCGCAACGCCGTCAACGCCCTGGTGACCAGGCGGGTCGCCTCCGAGCTGGGCGCGGCGGTGTCATAGAGGTCACCGGCGACGATCACCAGATCCGGCTGTTCCGCACGGGCGATCTCGATCACCCCGGCCAGCACGGCCTTGTGCTCGTCGGCCCGGGACTGCCCCTTGAGCACCTTTCCCACGTGCCAGTCGGAGGTGTGCAGGATCTTCATGGCTGTGCCGGCCCCTAGCTAGAACGGGATGTCGTCGTCGGTGCCGCCGCCGGAGCCCACCACGGCGAACGGGTCGGCGGACTGGGTGATCGAGCGCAGCGTCTCCGATGGTGCCCGGCCCGCCTCGGAGACCCGGGTGGCCCAGGCCGGGAACGGGAACTCCAGGCAGAGCGGCACCGGAATGTCCGGCTGGTTGACGAACATGGTGCCCGGCTTGGCCAGCAACGCCCGCTGGCGCTGCGCGGGCGGCAGGAAGCCGTACTCCGGGCGGGACGCCTCGGCCGGGTCGAGCCGGCCGACCACCCGGATCGCCGAGTTGGTGACGATCCGCCGCTCCACCTCGCTCGCCGTCTGCTGCGCGCCGATCAGGATCACCCCGAGCGAACGGCCCCGCTCGGCGATGTCCAGCAGGACCTCCTTGATCGGCGAGGAGCCCTCCCGGGGGGCGTACTTGTTGAGCTCGTCGAGGACGACGAAGAGCAGCGGCTTGGCGGTGCCGGACTTCTCCTTGCGCTCGAACTCGCTCTTGAGCGTCACACCGACCACGAACCGCTGCGCGCGGTCGGGAAGGTTGTGCAGGTCGACCACTGTCACCTGGGCCGACTCGCTCGTGTTGATGGAGTGGGGGCGGCGGGTGGCGAGGTCGCCACGGATCAGCCGGGCCAGGTCCTTCTTGCTGCCGATCAACCGCCGGGCGAACGCGTTGACGGTGCCCAGCCCCACAGCGCTACCCGCCCAGTCAGAGCGGGTCTCGTCGTCGTTGAGCTGATCGACGATGTGGTCGACCAGATCGCCGTAGGAGCCGAGCCGCACCCCGTCGATGCTCACTCCGCCGTCGGCGGGCTGGGCGTAGCGGGCCAGGTGCGCGGCCACCGAGTGGACCACCATCGTGTACTGCTGGCGCTCGTCGTCGGCGTCGGCGAAGACGTACGGCAGCAGGCGGTCGGTGCAGAACTCGCTCAACGTCCAGTAGAACGCGTCGACCCCGGTGAGCCGGCTGCTCACATCCGGCGTGCCGGCCGAGTCACCGACCCGGGGCGGGGCGTACACCCGCACGTCGGGGAAGGCACCAGCGCTCAACCCGAGCTTCGCGTACGCGGCGCGGGTGGGCTCGTCGAGGCGGGTGTTCGGGTGGTCAAGGAAGAGCAGATCCTCGCCCTTGACGTTGAAGATCAGCGCCTTGGCGTTGACCGCGTCGCCGCCCAGCACGCCGGAGCGGAACACCGAGTAGAGCAGGAAGGTGGCGAAACTGGTCTTGGTGGCCACCCCGGAGATGCCGGAGATCGAGACGTGCGCGCCCCGGCTGCCGTCGAGAAAGTCGGCGTTGAGGTAGACCGGAACCCCGTCCCGACCCATCCCCATCGGGATGCGCCGCTCCATCCGGTCGAAGTGCAGCGCGCGGGCCCGGGCGTCACCCTCGGCCCGGTGCACCACAGCGCCCGGGGTCGGCGGCACGTACAGCTCCGGATCGACCCGGGTGGTGGTCACCTCGGCCGCCTCCTGCACCTGCGCGGGCAGCGTGCCGTCGGCGATGGCGAACACGTCGGACTCGAACTGGGCGCCCTCGTGCCGAGCGCGGACCTGGGTGACCACCCCGGCGATCGTCACCGGCTCCCGGTCCGGCAGCTCGCGCCGGGTGACCACCACGTCGTCGAGCTGGAGGTAACTGCCCGGCGCGACGGCCGTCCAGAACTGCAACGGGGTGGCGTCGGCGGTGCCCAGCACGCGGCCGACCACCGCGCCCGGGCTGTCGAGCTCGGCGTCGGTCATCGGGCGGCTCGGGTCGGTCGGGCATCACGGTCGGCGCGCATGCAGTGCATCCTGCCCGAGGAGTACGACAGGTCGCCACGCGACGCGGCGGACGACACCATGCGCCGTCACACTCACAACGGTAGGTGTGTGCCCCGGCGACGGCGGGTTACGGGCGGGCGTGGCGGAGCATCAGGACGCCGTCGTCGGAGGCGAGCACGTGGCGCAGTGTCAGGTGCCGGGGCGGTGCGGTGTCGCCGGCGGTGATCCGGCCGGGGCCGGGCCCGGCCAGCAGCGGCGAGACGGTGAGGCACAGCTCGTCCACCAGGTCGGCGGCGGTGAGCGCGCCGAACAGGTGCGGACCGCCCTCGCAGAGCAGTTGGGTGAGCCCACGGCGGTGCAGCTCGGCGAGACCGGCGGCCAGGTCGACCCGCTCGGCGCCGCAGCGCAGCACGTCGGCGACGTCGGTCAGGCCGGGCGGGGGATCGGCGTCGGCGTGGGTGAGCACCACCGGGCGGGTCGGCGCGTCGGCGAAGGCGGCCTGCGCCGGGTCCAGGTCGAGGGAATGGGAGACGACCACCAGCGTCGGGTACTCTGCCAGCCCGTTGGCCAGACGCCAGGCTCGGCGGCGCTCGTTGAGCCGGACCGCCCGGTACTTCTCGTGGCGCAGTGTGCCGGCGGCCACCACCAGCGCGTCGCAGACCATCCGCAGCAGACCGAACACCCGCTTGTCCGGCTCGCCGGAGAGCCCGGCCGAGTAGCCGTCCACGGTCACTGCGCCGTCCAGGCTGGCCACGAAGTTCACCCGCAGTCGGGGCTCGTCGGCGCGGCCGTAGAGGGCGGTCAGCGCGGCGTCGTCGAGCGGCTGCGTCGACGGCTCGGGCCAGAGCCGTCGGATCGGAATTCCGACGGTCATTCGTCGGCCGGACCGGTGACCGGAGGGGTGGGTTCGGCGGTACGGTGCTGGCAGTCGCACCAGTTCCGGCCCGGGCAGTCGTCGTGTCGCCGGGCCCGGCACGCTCGGCAGATCATGCTCGCAGCCTAAGCCGCGGGAGGACAGGACAGCATGGCGCGTCAGATCTTCCAGCTGAAGATGTCCCTCGCCGGGACCCGCCCGCCGGTGTGGCGCCGGGTTCTCGTGCCGGCCGGCTACACGCTGGATCGGCTGCACCGGGTGGTGCAGCACGCGATGGGTTGGCGGGACTGCCACCTGCACTCGTTCGAGATCGACGCGGTGCAGTACGGCGAGCCGGACGCGGACGGGGAGTTGGGGTTGCGCGACGAGCTGGACGTGCGGCTCGACGCGGTGCTCGGCAAGGGCAGCCGGTTCTCCTACACGTACGACTTCGGCGACTGGTGGGAGCACGACCTGGTCGTGGAGGACGCGTTGACGGCCGACCCCGACGAGCGGTACCCGGTCTGCGTGGCCGGGGAGCGGGCCTGCCCGCCGGAGGGTGTCGGCGGGTCGTTGGGCTACCAGGCGCTCCTGGAAGCCGTGGACGACGAGAGCGACACGGCCGACCTGGTCAGCTCCCGCCACGCGATGCTGCGCGACTGGGCGGGTTCGACCTTCGACCCGTCCCGCTTCGACCCCACCCGCGCGACCACGCTCCTGCGCCACTTCTGCTGATCCACCACCCACCCCACCGCTGCCGCACCCGAGCGAGCGTTGTCGATCAAGAGGTTTGCGTCAGCTGGGCTCCGCTCTCTGACCGAAACTTCTTGATCACCCCGGTGGGGCGGGGGGTGTGGTTGGGGTTGGTGCGGTGGGAGTGGTCAGCGGTAACGATCTGGGAACGCTCCCAACGTCCTATTGACACTCCCGTTACCCGCCGGCAATCTCATGGGAGCGCTCCCGGAGGTGGCATGGGTCACTCACGCATCCCCGGCCTGGCGCGATGAGACACCCCCCACCACAACCACCCAGCCTCACCACCGGAAAGAGGGGTCAGCGCATGAGTGTCACCACGCGGCGTACCCGCCTGGCGGCCGCTGCCCTGGCCGCGATCACCGCAATCGGCGGACTCGCGGCCTGCGGCAACGACGACGACAAGCCAGCGGCCGGCGAAAAGCCCGCCAAGTTGGTCGTCGACACCTTCGGCGAGATGGGCTACGACGAGCTCGTCAAGCAGTACGAGAAGGACACCGGCATCAAGGTCGAGCTGCGCAAGACCGCGCAGCTCGGTGAGTACCGGCCGAAGCTGGTCCGCTACCTGGCCACCGGCAAGGGCGCGGCGGACGTCACCGCCCTGGAAGAGGGCATCCTCAACGAGTTCAAGCCCAACGCGCGTAACTGGGCCGACCTCGCTCCGCTGGTCGCCGACCACTCGAAGGAATACCTGCCCTGGAAGTGGGAGCTGGGCAAGGCGCCGGACGGTCGACTGATCGGCCTGCCGACCGACGTCGGCAGCCTCGCCGTCTGCTACCGCAAGGACCTGTTCCAGGCGGCCGGCCTGCCCACCGAGCGCGACCAGGTGTCGGCCCTCTGGCCGGACTGGAAGGGCTTCCACGACGCCGGTCTGAAGTACAAGCAGGGCAGCGGCGGCAAGGCGTTCATCGACTCGATCACCGCCGTCTCCAACGGTGTGCTCTTCCAGGGCAACGGTGACCTGTTCTACGACAAGGAAGACAACATCATCGCGGACACCAGCCCCGCGGTGAAGAACGCCTGGGACACCGCCACCTCGATGGCGGACATCTCCGCCAAGGCGTCCACCTGGTCGCCGGAGTGGTCGGGTGGCTTCAAGCAGGGCACCTTCGCTGCCACCTTCTGCCCGTCGTGGATGCTCGGCATCGTGTCGGACAACTCCGGTCCGGCCAACAAGGGCAAGTGGGATGTCGCGTCCGTGCCGGGCGGCGGCGGTAACTGGGGCGGCTCGTGGCTCGCGGTTCCGGCGCAGAGCAAGTACCCGAACGAGGCGGCGAAGCTCGCCGAGTACCTGACCAACGCGAAGAGCCAGGTCGAGGCGTTCAAGCTCAAGGGCCCGCTGCCCACGAACCTGGAGGCGCTGAAGAACGAGGCGTTCATCAGCTACACCAACGAGTACTTCAGCAACGCGCCGACCGGCAAGATCTTCGGCGAGAGCGTCGCCAAGATTCAGCCGACCCACCTGGGCCCGAAGCACCAGGCGGTGAAGGAGAACGCGCTCGAGCCGGCTCTGCGGGCGTTCGAGAACGGGCAGGCCGACAAGGCGAAGGCCTGGGAGCAGTTCACGAAGGACGCAAAGACTCAGGGTGCCTTCTGAGTGATTCCCTGCCGGTGGCGTTCGGGGCTTCCCGGACGCCACCGGCCGGTCCCCTCCGCGTAGCGCCCTGCGCGAGGGCCCCCGGGCCTCGCCGGAAAAGGAAATTCGCATGAGCCTGTCGGCCACGACGGCACGGCCGTCGCCAGCAGCACCGCCTTCTCCCGACGTCGATCGCCAACGTCGACGGGGAAGATTACTCAACCGCCTCGATGTCAAGTACTCGCCGTACCTCTACATCGCCCCGTTCTTCCTGATCTTCGGTGTGTTCGGGCTGTACCCGATGGTGCGTACCGCCTGGATGTCGCTGCACGACTGGGACATGATCGGCGACCACACGTTCATCGGCTTCGACAACTACACCCGGCTGGTGTCCGACGAGTACTTCTGGAACGCGCTGGTCAACACGTTCGGCATCTTCGCCCTGTCGACCATCCCGCAGTTGTTGCTCGCCCTCTTCCTGGCGAACCTGCTCAACCGGACCCTCCTGCGCGCCAAGACCTTCTTCCGGATGGCCATCTTCATGCCGAACGTGGTGTCGGTGGCCGCGGTCGCGATCGTCTTCGGGATGCTGTTCCAGCGGGAGTTCGGTCTGTTCAACTGGCTGCTCAGCTTCGTCGGTGTCGACCCGGTCGACTGGGACGGGCACCGGTGGAGTTCCTGGACGGCCATCTCCTCCATGGTCAACTGGCGGTGGACCGGGTACAACACCCTGATCCTGCTCGCCGGCATGCAGGCGATCCCGAAGGACCTCTACGAGGCCGCGGAGATCGACGGCGCCGGCCCGTGGCGACAGTTCTGGCAGATCACCCTGCCGATGCTCAAGCCCACCTTCATCTTCGTGGTCATCCTGTCCACGATCGGCGGCATGCAGCTCTTCACCGAGCCCCTGCTCTTCGGCAACGGCAACATCATCGGCGGCAACCAGCGGGAGTTCCAGACGCTGGCCATGTACATGTACGAGATGGGCATCGTGAACCTGAACACCGCCGGCTACGGAGCCGCGGTCGCCTGGGCGATCTTCATGATCATCATCGTGGTGTCGCTGTTCAACTTCCTACTCGTCCGCCGCTCGGCGAAGTGAGGAGAGATCGATGATCTCGGCTTCCCAGCGCCTGTGGCGCACCAGCCCGCTGACCTACCTGGCGCTCGTCCTGGCGGCACTGCTGTCGATCTACCCGTTCTACTACATGCTGGTGATCGGCAGCCGCAGCCTGGACAACATCAACGACGTGCCGCCGCCGCTGACCCCCGGTGGCGCGTTCGGTGACAACTTCCAGCGGGTGCTCGACAACGACGCCGCCAACTTCCTCACCGGCATGATGAACTCGATCATCGTCTCCTCGGTGGTCACCCTGTCGGTGGTGCTCACCGGTTCGCTGGCCGGGTTCGCCTTCGCCAAGCTGAAGTTCCGCGGCAGCAACGCCCTCCTGCTGGCGATCATCGTCACCATGATGATCCCGACCCAGATGGGGCTCATCCCGCTCTGGGGCATGATGCAGGACCTGGGGTGGTACGACACGCTCTACGCGGTCACCGTGCCGTTCCTGGTCACCGCCTTCGGCGTGTTCATGATGCGGCAGTACGCCAGCCAGGCGATCTCCGACGAGCTGATCGAGGCCGGTCGCGTCGACGGGGCCAGCACGTTCCGGATCTACTGGAGCATCGTGCTGCCCGCGCTGCGTCCCGCCGCCGGCGTGCTCGGTCTGCTGACCTTCATGGAGACCTGGAACTCGTTCCTCTGGCCGTACGCCATCCTCACCCCGGAGAACCCGACCCTCCAGGTCTCGCTCTCCTTCCTCTCGTACGCCTACTACACCGACTACTCCCAGGTGTTCGCCGCCACGGCGATCGGCACCATCCCCCTGGTAATCGTCTTTCTCGTGTTCGGCCGCCAGATCATCGGCGGGATCATGGAAGGTGCCGTCAAGTCGTGAGCAACCCCGCCAGCCCACCCGCCGTCGATGTCCTCGACGAGCGTCCCGGGCTGACCTTTCCACCCGGATTCCTCTGGGGGGCCGCGACGGCGGCATACCAGATCGAGGGGGCGGCAGCCGTGGACGGCCGCACCCCGTCGATCTGGGACACCTTCAGCCACACCGACGGTCGGGTCCTCTTTGGGCACACCGGCGATGTGGCGTGCGACCACTACCACCGCCTCGGCGAGGACGTCGCGCTGATGGCCGAGCTGGGCCTCAAGTCGTACCGTTTCTCGGTCTCCTGGTCCCGGGTGCAGCCCGGCGGCGTCGGCGCGGCCAACCCGCAGGGCCTGGACTTCTACCAGCGACTCGTCGACGAGCTGCTGGCCAACGGCATCGAGCCGTGGCTCACCCTCTACCACTGGGATCTGCCGCAGCCGCTCGAAGACGCCGGCGGTTGGCCGGCCCGGGACACCGCGGCCCGCTTCGCCGACTACACGAGCCTGATGGCCGACGCGCTCGGTGACCGGGTGCGCTACTGGACCACGCTGAACGAGCCGTGGTGCTCGGCGTTCCTCGGCTACGGCTCCGGCGTGCACGCCCCCGGCCGCACCGACGGAGCGGACGCGGTGCGCGCCGGCCACCACCTGATGCTCGGTCACGGCCTGGCCGTGCAGGCGCTGCGGGCCGCCCGGCCGGGCGCCGAGGTGGGCGTGACAGTCAACCTCTACCCGGTCGACCCGGCCAGCGACAGCCCCGCCGACGTGGACGCGGCGCGGCGTATCGACGGGTTGGCCAACCGGTTCTTCCTGGACCCGCTGCTGCGGGGGTCGTACCCGGAGGACCTGGTGGCCGACCTCAGCACGGTGACCGACTTCGAGCACGTGCACGACGGCGACCTGGCGACCATCTCCACGCCGCTGGACCTGGTCGGGGTCAACTACTACAGCCGGCACGTGGTCGCCGCGCCGGTCGAGGGCGTGGAGGCCGACCCGGCCCCCTCGTGCTGGCCGGGCAGCGAGGACGTCCGGTTCGTCACCCGTGGCGTTCCGGTCACGGACATGGGCTGGGAGATCGACGCCCCGGGTCTGACCGAGACGCTGCGCCGGGTGCACGACTACACCGAGCTGCCCCTGTACGTCACCGAAAACGGCTCCGCGTTCGTCGACTCGGTGGTCGACGGGCAGGTCGACGACGTCGATCGGCTGGCCTACTTCGACGCCCACCTGCGCGCCGCCCACGAGGCGATCGACGCCGGAGTGCCTCTGCGGGGATACTTTGCCTGGTCGCTGATGGATAATTTCGAATGGGCCTGGGGTTACACCAAGCGGTTCGGCATGATCCACGTCGACTACGACAGTCAGGTCCGCACCCCCAAGTCCAGCGCCAAGTGGTACGCCTCGGTGATCCGGCGCAACGGTCTGGCCGCACAATAGGCTCGGGCCAGCCATCAGGACGGCCCCGGCGTCCACCTCCCGCAGGTGGCGCCGGGTCCGCCCGCCGTCGGAGGAGCACACGATGACAACGCAGCGCACCCGGTCGCTCGGGCGCCCGACCCTCGACGCGGTCGCGGCGCGTGCCGGCGTCGGCCGGGGCACAGTCTCCCGCGTGGTCAACGGCTCGCCCCAGGTCAGCCCGGAGGCCCGCGCCGCGGTCCAACAGGCCATCGCAGAGCTGGGGTACGTGCCGAACCGGGCCGCCCGTGCGCTCGTCACCCAGCGGACCGACTCCGTCGCGCTGGTGGTCTCCGAATCCGGCGAGCGGGTCTTCACCGAGCCGTTCTTCGCCTCGATCGTGCGGGGGATCAGCTCGGGGCTGCTGGAGACGCCGATGCAGCTCTGGCTGGCCATGGCCCAGTCGCCGGTGGAACGGGAGCGCGTCGAGCACCACCTCACCAACCAGCACGTCGACGGCGTACTACTGCTGTCGTTGCACGACTCCGACCCGCTGCCGACGCTGCTGGAGGAGCGCGGCCTGCCCGCCGTGCTCGGCGGTCGGCCCGCCCGGATGCTGCAACCCGGCGCCCAACCGGCCTGGTTTGTCGACGTGGACAACGTTGGCGGGGCCCGGCAGGCGGTGGAGTACCTGGCGAGACAGGGCCGGCGACGCGTCGCCACCATCGCCGGTCCGCAGGACATGGGTGCGGGGCTGGCCCGTCTGGCTGGCTACACCGATGCGGTCAAGGCCACCGGCGCCAGCGTCAACCCCGACCTGATCGCGTACGGCGACTTCAGTGAGGGTAGCGGCGCGGCCGGAATGCGCCGACTGCTGGATGTCTGCCCGGACCTCGACGCGGTCTTCGTCGCGTCCGACCTCATGGCGTTCGGCGCGCTGCGTACCCTGCGTGAGGCCGGCCGGCGTGTGCCCGAGGACGTCGCGGTGATCGGCTTCGATGACGCGACCATCGCCCGACAGGCTGAGCCGCCGTTGACCACTGTCTTCCAGCCGGTGGAGGAGATGGGCCGGCAGATGGCCCGCCTGCTGGTGGCCCGGATCCGTGGCGAGGAGCTACCCGCCTCCCACATCCTCCTGGACACCCAACTGATCCACCGAGCCTCCGCCTAACCCCACCCCCACCCCACCCCGCAGCGCCCCGCGCCCAGCGTGTGTCGATCATGGGGTTGGCCTGGACATTTCCGGCATCCCAGCCCGCCAACCTCATGATCACGAAGGCCGGCGGGGAAGATCGCGCTCGATCCTGGATCTAGTGGCTTCCGGGCGCCCGCACATTCGAGAGGTACTTGGTGAAGTTGTCGGTGGTGCCCGACTCGTCCGAACGGTGGACGGTCTGGATCGTGGTCGCCGGGAGCTT
>NZ_JBEYSL010000093.1:0-16164 GCF_040642735.1 Micromonospora sp. NPDC047753
ACCACGAACCGGCGGTGAGGAACTGCACCACGACGAAGGCCACACCGAACGGGAGCAGGAACGCCTGTGGAGTGAGCAGTTGGCTGATCAGCAGGTTCTGGTTGCTCACCGCGTGCAGTGGCCGGCCCGGTACGGCCGCCGGGAGCGCCGTCGCACCCGGGGCCACCGGGGCCGCCGCGTCGCCGGGTACGGGCTGCTGCGCCACCCGCCCGGCCAGTACCAGCAGTCGTTCGCGCAGCACCGCCGCGTCGCCCACCCCGAGGTACGCCAGTGGCGCCTCGGTCTTGCCTCCACCGACCACCTCCAGGCGCAGCTCGGCCAGGCCGGTGAGCTGGGCGAGCAGCGGCCGGACCACCTCGACGGCCTGCAACCGTTCCAACGGGATGGCCCGGGTACGCCGCCAGAGCAGCCCCTCGTACACCCGTAGTTCCCGGCCGACGACGTGGTAGCCGGTGTTGTACCAGCTGATCACCGACAGCACTGTCGCGCCGAGCGCCAGCACCGCCACCATGGCGGCGAACCAGCCGAAGCCCACCCGCGACAGCGTCGACCAGGACAGCCCGGCGATCACCACGACCAGGGACTTGGCGCCGTGCAGCACCGGGCTGAGCGGGTGCAGTCGTTGCCGGGGTTCGCCCTCGCCACCACCCGGCGGTGCCGGCCACGGCGCGGGCGCCCCGGGCGGCACCGGCCCATCGGGTGCCGCGCCAGGCGGCACCCGTCCAGGCGGTGTCGCGCCATCGCGAGCCGTGCCTGCGGGCAGCAGCGGCCCCGGTGGTGTCGGGCCGGTGGGCGGCACGGTGCTCGGCTCGCCGGGCCCGTCGCTCATCGGAGCGGCCCTCGGTGCGGTCGGCGGCTGCCCGCGCGGGTGCTCACAGCCCCTCCGCCCGATCCTCGCCGAGCGCGGTGAGTCGATCGCGCAGCCGGGACGCCTCCGCCGGGCGCAGCCCGGGCACCCGGGCGTCGCTCGCCGCCGCCGCCGTGTGCAGCTGCACGGTGGCCAGGTCGAAGGCGCGCTCCAACGGCCCGGCGCTCACGTCGACGAACTGCATCCGCGAGTACGGCACGATGGAGAGCCGGCGCACCAGCAGCCCGTGCCGGACCAGCAGGTCGTTCTCCCGCTCGGCGTACCCCCAGGCCCGGACCGCGCGGACGATCGCGATGGCCCGCCACGCGCCGAGCACCAGCACGACGGCCACGGCGAGCCCGAACAACCAGTGGCCACTGAACGCCCAGGCGACCCCGGTCACCGCCAGCCCGATGGCCACCACGATCGCCAGCCGGATCAGCTCCACCCAGATCAGGTCGGTGGAGATCGGCTGCCAGTTGACAGTGTCGGGCCAGGGCTCCAGCGGACCCCGGCCACCCGGCATCAGCGCGCCGGGGTCGGGCGGCAGGAGGCCGGGAGGCGGCAGGTCGGGTGGGCGCTGGTCGGCGGCGGGCACCGGCCGGTGACCGGGTGGCAGCGCACCCGGAGGCAGCGGGGCGGGCGTCGAGACATCCGGCGCGGTGGGCTCCGGGCCGAGCGTGCCGGGTGCGGGGAACGCGCCGGGCGGCGGGTCGACGCCGGGTGGTGCGGTGGCCGGGGTGGGCGGCCAGGACGGGGAGGTGGGGCCGGGGGAAGCCGGAGGGTCGCCGCTCACACGTCGAGCGTAGGCGATCCGGGCACCGGAGTGACGGCACGCAGAAAGCCTCGAGCGTCGAGGAAGTCGCCGAGGCTGCCCCGGTGCCCTGCACAGGCCAACCAGGTCTTGCGCCGATCGGCGTCGTGCAGGCGGGGATTGTTCCACTCCAGTGCCCAGACGGCGACGGACCGGCAGCCCCGGGCTGAACAGATCAGGGCCTCGTCGGCGGGGGAGAGGGTGCTCATCCCGGCCAGTCTAGGGCGGCGCGACGGAGAGCTTGAGCGCCGGGCGACCACGGGGGGAGCCGCCCGGCGACGGGGTGAATCGTACACGCGGCAGGCCGGTATGTGCACACCCGAGATGTGTGATTCGGCTGCCGGGGACGGCGCGCCCGAAATCGGCTTCTCCCCACCTCGACACTCAGCAAGGCGTGCGAGTCTTGATACCGCACGAGCCGCGACGACCGACAACGCTGTGGAGGACCGGTGGCCCAGCCGACCATGCCCGACGCCCCGACGCCGAACGGAGCGGCACCTGCCCCGGTAACCACACCAGCGCAGGACGCCACCCTGCTGGAGAAGGGCCTGTTCGAGATCAAACGCGTGATCGTCGGGCAGGACCGGATGGTGGAGCGGATGTTCGTCGCGCTGCTCGCCCGAGGTCACTGCCTGCTCGAAGGCGTGCCCGGGGTGGCCAAGACCCTGGCGGTGGAGACCCTGGCCAAGGTCGTCGGTGGGTCTTTCGCCCGGGTCCAGTTCACCCCGGATCTGGTGCCCGCCGACATCATGGGCACCCGGATCTACCGGCAGTCGAGCGAGAAGTTCGACGTCGAGTTGGGGCCGGTCTTCGTCAACTTCCTGCTCGCTGACGAGATCAACCGTGCGCCGGCGAAGGTGCAGTCCGCGCTGCTGGAGGTGATGAGTGAGCGGCAGGTGTCCATCGGTGGGGAGAGCCACCGGGTTCCCGACCCGTTCCTGGTGATGGCCACCCAGAACCCGATCGAGCAGGAGGGCGTCTACCCGCTGCCGGAGGCGCAGCGGGACCGGTTCCTCATGAAGATCGTGGTCGGCTACCCGACCGACGCGGAGGAACGGGAGATCGTCTACCGGATGGGCGTGGCCGCGCCCGAGCCGACCGCGGTGTTCGACACCCCGGAGCTGATCGCCCTGCAACGCAAGGCGGACCAGGTCTTCGTCCACAATGCCCTGGTCGACTACGCGGTCCGGTTGGTGCTGGCCACCCGGGCCCCGGCCGAGCACGGCATGCCCGACGTCGCGCAACTGATCCAGTACGGGGCCAGCCCGCGTGCCTCGCTGGGTCTGGTCCGGGCCACCCGTGCCCTGGCGTTGCTGCGCGGGCGTGACTACGCACTGCCGCAGGACGTTCAGGACATCGCGCCGGACATCCTGCGGCACCGGTTGGTGCTCAGCTACGACGCGCTCGCCGACGACGTACCCGCCGACCACATCGTGCAGCGGGTGATGTCGACGATCCCGCTCCCGGCGGTCGCTCCCCGGCAGCAGGCCACCCCGCCGTCGATCGCGCCGCCGCCGGGCGCTGGCTGGCCCGGGCAGCGCCCGTGACCTCACCCACCCCTCGTCCGGCCCCCCTGGCTGACCGTAGCGAAGCCGTGCTGTCCCGGCTTCAGCTGCTCGTCACCCGCAAGCTCGACGGTCTGCTCCAGGGCGACTACGCCGGCCTGCTGCCCGGACCAGGCAGTGAGGCGGGTGAGTCCCGGGAGTACCGCCCCGGCGACGACGTACGCCGGATGGACTGGCCGGTCACGGCCCGGACCACCACACCGCACGTGCGGCGTACGGTCGCCGACCGGGAGCTGGAGACCTGGCTCGCGCTGGACCTCTCCGCCAGCCTGGACTTCGGGACCGGGCAGTGGCTCAAACGGGAGGTGGTGGTGGCCGCCGCGGCTGCCATCACCCACCTGACCGTGCGCGGAGGTAACCGGATCGGCGCCGTGATCGGCACCGGTGGCGGGGTGTCCGCCCCGGCCCGACGCTGGCGGGGCGGACCACCGCCGGCCGGGCCCGGGGTGCTCACCCGGCTGCCGGCCCGTTCCGGACGCAAGGAGGCGCAGGGCCTGCTGCGTGCCGTCGCCGGCACCGCCATCCAGCCCGGCCGTGGTGATCTGGGCGCCCTGATCGAGATGCTCAACCGTCCGCCCCGCCGTCGCGGGGTGGCCGTGGTGGTCTCGGACTTCCTCGCGCCGGCCGAGCAGTGGGCGCGGCCGATGCGCAAGCTGCGCGTCCGCCACGACGTGCTGGCGATCGAGGTGGTCGACCCGCGTGAGCTGGAGTTGCCCGACGTGGGCGTGTTGCCGGTGGTCGACCCGGAGAGCGGCGAGCTGCACGAGGTGCAGACCGCCGACCCGCGGCTGCGGCAGCGCTACGCCGAGGCCGCCACCGCCCAACGGGCCACGATCGCCGCTGCCCTGCGCGGCGCCGGCGCGGCCCACCTGCGTCTGCGTACCGACCGAGACTGGCTGCTGGACATGGTGCGATTCGTGGCCGCGCAGCGGCACGCGCGTACCCGGGGGACGACACGATGATCCGTTTTCTGCAACCGTGGTGGCTGCTGGCCGTGCTGCCGGTCTTCGCCCTCGCCGCGTTCTACGTCTGGCGGCAGTTGCACCGCCGGGCGTACGCGATGCGGTTCACCAATGTGGATCTGCTGCGTACCGTCGCGCCGAAGGGCCTGGGCTGGCGTCGGCACGTCCCGGCGACCGCCTTCCTGCTCTGCCTGCTGGTGCTGGCCACCGCGCTGGCCCGTCCCGCTGTGGACACCAAGGAGCCACTGGAGCGGGCCACGGTGATGCTCGCCATCGACGTGTCGTTGTCGATGCAGGCCGACGATGTGGCGCCGAACCGGCTGGAGGCGGCCCAGGAGGCGGCCAAGCAGTTCGTCAGTGAGCTGCCGGAGAGCTACAACCTGGGCCTCGTGTCGTTCGCCAAGGCGGCCAACGTGCTGGTGCCGCCGGGCAAGGACCGGGACGCGGTGACCAGCGCCATCGACGGGCTGGTGCTGGCTGAGGCGACCGCGACCGGCGAGGCGGTGTTCACCTGCCTGGAGGCGATCCGGTCGGTGCCGGCCGACGGCGCGGCGGGTATTCCACCGGCCCGGATCGTGCTGCTCTCCGACGGTTTCCGGACCTCCGGTCGGGCGGTGGAGGAGGCGGCCGCGGCCGCGCAGGCCGCAAACGTTCCGGTCTCCACCATCGCCTTCGGCACCGACACCGGCCAGGTCGACATCGGCGGGCAGTTGCAGCGGGTGCCGGTGGACCGGATGGCCCTCGCCGAGCTGGCCGAGACCACCGAGGGTTACTTCTACGAGGCGGCCTCGGTGAGCGAGTTGAAGCAGGTCTACCAGGACATGGGCAGCTCGATCGGGTTCCGCACCGAGCCGCGTGAGGTGACCCAGTGGTACGCCGGGGTGGCGTTGCTGCTGGCGCTCTGCGCGGGCGCGTTCAGTCTGCTGTGGTCGTCCCGGATGTTGTGAACGGCTGCGCCGGCGGCGGTCGACGGTCGCCGCCGGCACCAGCACCAGGCAGCGCGAGCTGCCGGCCCGGAGCGGTCAGTGACCGCCGCCGGCGAGCACGAAGACGATGGCCACCCAGACGGCGGCGAGGGTGAAGCCCAGCGGGGCGACGTAGCGGCTCATGGACGGCTCCGGGTGGCGGCTGGACGGTCCGCGTGCGGGGGCGGACCGCAGGGGGTGGGGACGCGCACACGAAGTCGTGACCGGGCGGCTCCCGGCGACCGCCCGGGATCGGGCGGTGCGGCACACTCACCTCGGCAGTTGCCGACGTGGTGGGGAGCGGAGCGGGGTCAGCTCACCAGACTGAGTCGTGGCTCAGCGGGACTGACCATCGGCCCGGCCACGACTGGGAGGATCGCTATCTCGCACAGCGATCACCTCCTGCAAGTCGGGCGGGCCGGAACGTCGATGATCGTACACCTGCGGTGCCGACGGAACGCACTCGGCCGACCGGTCGGCGGCCCCTCCACCGCCCGGTTGGCGACGCCACCCGCCACCAGCGCGTACGCCCCGCCGAAACAACCTCGGCTGACCCACCCGAACCACGGTGACCAGCACCACGGCGAGCAACGGCAGCCAGCAGCAGCGCGCCAGCACCCACCCCGGGCCGTCCGGGGCGGTGTGCAGACCAGGCAGGGCCAGCCCGCCGCGGGCGGCGAGCGCGGTCACCGCCACCAGTACCGGCTGGTGCCACAGGTAGATCCGGACGGCGGACCGGTTCACCTCGGTCACCGCCCGGCCCGGCAGCGGTCGGGTCAGCAGCCGGTGCAGTGCCGGCCGGGCGAGCAGCCCCAGCCCGACCTGGGCCACCGCCAACGCCACGACCAGCAGCGACGGCGGGTTCAGGTTGGACACCCCGGCCCCGGGTACGCCGACCGCGCTCACCGGGTAGCCCAGCGCCGCCAGCGCCGCCAGCGCGACAGCCCCACCGGCCGCCAACGTGCCACCCGCCCGCCGGCCGTCCAGCCGCCCGTCGGCGTGCGCCACGCCCAGCAGGTACGGCACCGACCAGGCCGCCAGCACGGTGACCGGAGGCAGGTCGGTGCCGGACGGCAGCAGCCGGACGGCCAGGTCGACCGCTGCCACCACGGCCACCGCCGGCGCTACGCACCGGGCCACCCCCCACCGGCGTACGGCGACGCGCAGCGGACCGGTCACCGCGACCAGGATCACCAGCGGCAGCAGGAACCACAGCGGGCTGACCGCCAGCCGCAGCGCGACGGCGAGCGTGTCGTCCGAGGTGCCGACGACGGTCGCGGCGAGCAGCACGGCGGCCCCCACACCGAGCAGCGCCACGGTGGGCAGCAGCAGCCGCCGCAGCCGACCGGCCACCCAACCGCCCGCGCCGCCCGGGTGACGGGCCAGCGACCGGGTCGAGCCGAACCCGGCGGTGAAGAAGAACAGCCCGAGCGTCTGCAACACCCACGTCATCGGGGCCAGGTCGGGCAGGGCGGTCAGCGGACTGGCCTGGTGCAGCCCGCCGTCGCCGGTCAGCACCAACCCGGTGACCAGCCAGTGCCCCAGCACGACCCCGCCGATGGCGTACGCCCGCAAGGCGTCGACGGCACGGTCCCGGCTCACCGGGCGTCCCCGATCCCGTCGGTGTCGACGCCGCCCAGCACGACCGCCGCCACCGCGACCAGCGTGGCGCTGCCCGGCGCGAGGTAGCCGTCGTGCCCCGCCACCCCACCCACCGGCAGGGGTCGGGCACCGAACGCCGGATCGCCGGGTCGCCGGCCGAAACCCAGGCCGGGCAGCCGCACCGGCGGTACCCGACGGATCCAGTCGGTCGGCGACTCGGCCGCCCAGAACCGCCGCCCGCCGGGCAGGTCGCCGGCGCGCTGCACCCCGGCGCCGACGCCACCGAGGCTGACCACGTCGGTGACCTGGGCCGGGGCCTTCGCCGCCGCCAGCGACACCACCAGCGCCCCGTAGCTGTGCCCCACCAGCGTGATCGTCGCCGCCGGACGGCGTCCGGCCAGTTCCCTGAGCAGCGTGGCCAGCCCGGCCGCGCCGCGCCGCGCGCTGACGCCACCGGCGGCCGTCAGGACCCCGTCGGGCGGGTCGTAGCCGAGCCAGGCCAGCACCGCGACCCGCGCCGCCGGTTCGAGCGCCCGCAGCTCCCGGTAGAGCTGCCCGGCCTGCACCGCCGGCGCCCGCCGGGCCACCCCGCCCAACCCCCTGTCGAAGTCGGCGAGGGTACTGCCGACCCCCGGCACCAGCACCGCGATCCGGTCCGCGTCGGCGAGGTCGCCGAAAACCTCGACCGCGCGGCCGTCACCGCGCTCGTCGAACAGCAGGAACCGGCGTCCGTCGGCCGCCCAGTCCGCGTACGGGGGACCGGCCGCGCGCATCGCCGCCGCCGTCAGGGGGTACGCCTCGACGAACCCCACCGCCGTGGCCGGCTCGGGTCGGGTCGGCAGAACCAGGTTCACGCCGAGCAGCGCGGCCATCGCCACCCGGCTGGCACCTCGTCGTCGCATCACGGTCTCCCTCCGGAATGTCGTCCGGAGGGAGACTGCGCCCAGGGGCGGGGCCCGGTCGTCGTCCCGCAGAGCCGTTTCCGGGCTGGCTCCACAGGGCTACTCGCCGGCGGCCACCAGACCCGTCTCGTACGCCAGCACCACTGCCTGGGCCCGGTCGCGCAGACCCAGCTTGGCCAGGATCCGCCCGACGTGCGTCTTCACCGTCTGCTCGGCCACCACCAGGTCACCCGCGATCTCCGCGTTGTTGCGGCCCCGGGCGATCAACCGCAGCACCTCGGTCTCGCGCGGGGTGAGCCCGGCCAGGTCGGTGGGGCGCGGGCCGCGGCGATCCGGACGGGCCGCGAACTCGGCGATCAGCCGACGGGTCACCCCCGGGGCGAGCAGCGCGTCCCCGGCCGCCACCACCCGCACCGCCTGCACCAGGTCGGCCGCCGGGGCGTCCTTGAGCAGGAACCCGCTGGCCCCGGCGCGCAGCGCCTCGTACACGTAGTCGTCCAGGTCGAAGGTGGTGAGGATGAGCACCCGTGGCCGCTGCGTCGACCGGTCACCGAGCAGCTTGCGGGTGGCCTCCAGCCCGTCCATGACCGGCATCCGCACGTCCATCAGCACCACGTCCGGGTCGAGGTGGCGGGCAGCGGCCACCGCCTGCGCGCCGTCGGCGGCGTCCCCCACCACCAGCAGATCCGGTTGGGCGGCGAGCAGCGCGCCGAAACCCTGCCGGACCATCGCCTGGTCGTCGGCGATCAGCACCCGGATCATCGGCCCCCGCCCTCCGCGTCGTACGGCAACTCGGCCGCCACCGCGTAACCCCCGTCGGGCAGCGGCCCGGCGGTGAACGTACCGCCCAGCGAGGTGGCTCGCTCCCGCATGCCGGTCAGCCCGTGCCCGGAGCCACCGTCGGCGGTCGGTCGGACGTCGGCCGGGGAGTTCTCGACGCGTACCCCCAGACCGGACGGACCGGTGCGGACGGTGACCCGCACCGCGGCGCCGGCAGCGTGGCGGGCCGCGTTGGCCAGGCCCTCCTGCACGATGCGGTACGCGGCCAGCCCGACCGGCGCGGGCACCCGGTCGTCGTCCACCGACTCGGCGTCCAGGGTCACCGGCAGCCCGGCCCGGCGTGCCGCGTCCACCATCGCGCCCAGGTCGGTGAGGTCCGGCTGCGGCGCGGTCTGCGGCCCGCTCGTCTCGCTGCGCAGCACCCCCAACAGCCGCCGCATGTCGGTCAGCGCGTCGCGGGCCGACGCGGCGATGGCGACGAACTCCGCGGCTGCCGGGGCCGGCACGTCCGTCAGCCGGTACGGGGCGGTCTCCGCCTGCACCGCGATCAGCGACATGTGGTGGGCCACCACGTCGTGCAGTTCCCGGGCGATCCGGGTGCGTTCCTCCAGCACCGCACGACGTTCCTGCTCGCGTTCGCTCAGCTCGGTCTGCGCCACCAGCGCGCGCCGGGACAGCCGGTTGCGCCGGATCAGGTCGCCGGCGATCGCCAGCGCGCCGAGCAGCAGCAGGACCGGGACCCGGTTGTTCGGGTGGACAAGGGTGAACACCGGCACCGTGCTGATCGCCACCACCCAGGCCAGCACCGGGCGGTCGACCCGTGCGACGACCACCGCCGCCACCGCGATCGACCCGAGTGCCAGCGGCGGGGTCCACGGCCAGGCCTGGTCGGCCGGGGCGTTGAACGTGCAGATCAGCAGGGCCAGCACCGTCAGCCGCCAGGCCAGCAGCGGACGCCGGGGCAGCGCCAGCAGCGGCGCCACCGTCATCGCCGCGAACAGGAGCGCGATCGGCGGCGGCAGGCCCCAGTCGCTCTCCACCGTCAACGTGATCAGGAAGAGGCCGAGCGCGGCGAGCAGGCCGACCGGCGCGGCGTACGGGGCCAGCCGTGGCCACCGGGCCAGCAGCGGCCGTTCGGGCCGGGCGTCCGGGCCGAGCACTGTCTGCCGCAGGGCCCGAAGGGCCACCGCGATCGGATGCCGGTTCACCACCCGGAGGCTACGGGCCGACCCCGCCACGAGGCGTGCCACCAGGGGTTGATCCCGGTGTCGTACCCCGGTGTGACACGACTCCCGTTAGCGCTTACCTGTCGGTAACGCCTAGGCTCCGACGCGTCCGTGCTGACCATCGCAAGGGGGAACAGTGGCTCGCACCGTGCTGGTGACCGGGGGCAACCGGGGGATCGGCCTGGCCATCGCGCAGGCCTTCGCCAAGCAGGGCGACCGGGTGGCGGTCACCCACCGCAGCGGCGAGGCGCCTGAAGGGCTGTTCGGCGTTCGCGCCGACGTCACCGACGCCGCCTCGATCGACGCCGCTTTCGCCGCCGTCGAGGCCGAGCTGGGGCCGGTCGAGGTGCTGGTCGCCAACGCCGGCATGACCGCCGACACGCTGCTGCTGCGGATGACCGAGGAGCAGTTCACCGACGTGGTGGACACCAACCTCACCGGCGCGTTCCGGGTCGCGAAGCGGGCCTCCGGCAAGATGCTCCGCGCCAAGTGGGGTCGCATGATCTTCATCTCCTCGGTGGTCGGGCTCGCCGGCGGCGCCGGGCAGGTCAACTACGCCGCCAGCAAGGCCGGCCTCGTCGGCGTCGCCCGCTCGATCACCCGGGAGCTGGGCAGCCGCAACATCACCGCGAACGTGGTGGCGCCCGGCTTCATCGACACCGACATGACCGCCGGCCTCACCGACGACCGCAAGGCGGAGATCCTCAAGTCCATCCCGGCCGGCCGGATGGCCAGCCCGGACGAGGTCGCCGACGTGGTCACCTGGCTGGCGTCCGACAGCGCCGGGTACGTCTCCGGCGCCGTCATCCCGGTCGACGGCGGCCTCGGCATGGGCCACTAACCCTTTTGACTACGGAGGAAATCAGCGATGTCCGGACTGCTCGCCGGTAAGCGACTGCTCGTCACCGGTGTCATCACCGACGCCTCGATCGCCTTCTCGGTGGCGAAGCTCGCCCAGGAGAACGGCGCGCAGGTCGTCCTCACCGGCTTCGGCCGGATGTCCCTGGTCGAGCGGATCGCCAAGCGGCTGCCCGAGCCCGCGCCGGTCATCGAGGTGGACGTCACCAACACCGAACACCTGGCCAGCCTCGCCGACCGGGTCCGCGAGCACGTCGACGGCCTCGACGGCGTCGTGCACTCCATCGGCTTCGCCCCGCAGAGCTGCCTCGGCGGTGGCTTCCTCGACGCGCCCTGGGAGGACGTGGCGACCGCCCTGCACGTCTCCACCTTCTCGTACAAGTCCCTTGCGATGGCGGCGCTGCCGCTGATGTCGCCCGGCGGCGCGGTGGTCGGCCTGACCTTCGACGCGACGAAGGCGTGGCCGGTCTACGACTGGATGGGCGTGGCCAAGGCCGGCCTGGAGTCCGCCTCCCGCTACCTGGCGATGCACCTGGGCAAGCAGGGCATCCGCAGCAACCTGGTCGCCGCCGGGCCGCTGCGGACCATCGCCGCCAAGTCGATCCCCGGCTTCGACCAGTTCGAGGACGCCTGGGCCGAGCGGGCCCCGCTGGGCTGGAGCCTCACCGACCAGGAGCCCGCCGCCAAGGCCTGCCTGGCGCTGCTCTCCGACTGGTTCCCGGCCACCACCGGCGAGATCGTCCACGTCGACGGCGGCTACCACGCCATCGGTTCCTGACCCTCCCCGCGACGCCCACTGGTCGCCGTCCGCGTGATCTACGCGTCCGGACCAGGGGGCGTCGCCGGGGCGTCCCGGCCGAGGGGCAAGAATGACCCCATGTCGTACGACGCGGTGGTGCTGGTGTCCTTCGGCGGGCCCGAGCGGCCCGAGGACGTGATGCCGTTCCTGCAGAACGTGACCCGGGGCCGGGGTGTGCCTCCGGAGCGGCTGGCCGAGGTCGCCGAGCACTACCAGCACTTCGGTGGCGTGTCCCCGATCAACCAGCAGTGCCGGGACCTCCTGGCCGCCGTCCGCGCCGACTTCGCCGCGCACGGTGTCGACCTGCCCATCTACTGGGGCAACCGCAACTGGGACCCGATGCTCGCCGACACCGTGACCCAGATGCGCGACGACGGGGTCACCCGGGCACTGGCGTTCGTCACCAGCGCGTACGGCGGCTACTCGTCCTGCCGGCAGTACCAGGAGGACATCGCCGCCGCGCGTGCCGCCGTCGGCCCGGACGCCCCGGTGATCGAGAAGCTGCGTCAGTTCTGGGACCACCCCGGCTTCGTCGAGCCGCACGTCGACGCGGTCCGGGCGGCGTTGAGCCAGCTCGACCCGGCGAAGCGGGACACCACCCGGCTGGTCTTCACCGCCCACTCCATCCCCAACTCGATGGCGGCCAACGCCGGCCCGCACGGCGGCCGGTACGAGGCGCAGCTGCACGAGACCGCCCGGCTCGTCGCCGCGGCCGCCGCACCCGACCTGGGGTACGACCTGGTCTGGCAGAGCCGCTCCGGCCCGCCGCAGGTTCCGTGGCTGGAACCGGACATCAACGACCACCTGGCCGCCCTCGCGCAGGGCGGCACCACCGGTGTGGTGGTCAGCCCGATCGGGTTCGTCTCCGATCACCTGGAGGTCGTGTGGGACCTGGACACCGAAGCGCTGGAGACGGCGAAGCAGCTCGGCCTGGACTTCGTCCGGGCCGCTACGCCCGGCACCGACCCGCGTTTCGTGACCATGGTGCGTGAGCTGGTCACCGAGCGGACCGACCCGGACGGCGCGCAGTTGCGCCGCCGCCTGGGCGAGCTGCCCATGTGGGACACCTGCGCCACCGTCTGTTGCGTGCCGACCCGTCGCCCCTGACCTCTGAGGATCATCATGCATGACCGTAAGCCCGTGCAGAGTTGGCTGACCGACATGGACGGCGTGCTGGTGCACGAGGGCCAGCCGGTGCCCGGCGCGCCGGAGTTCATCAACCGGATGCGCGCCTCCGGCAAGCCGTTCCTGGTGCTGACCAACAACTCGATCTACACCCCCCGGGACCTGACGGCCCGACTCAGCCGGATGGGGCTGGACGTGCCGGAGGAGTCGATCTGGTCGTCGGCGCTGGCCACCGGCCAGTTCCTCGCCGACCAGCGCCCGGGTGGCACCGCGTACGTCATCGGTGAGGCCGGGCTGACCACGGCGCTGCACGCCGTCGGCTACGTGCTGACCGATTTCGCCCCCGACTACGTGGTGCTCGGCGAGACCCGCACCTACAGCTTCGAGGCGATCACCAAGGCTGTCCGCCTGATCAACGACGGCGCCCGGTTCATCTGCACCAACCCCGACGTGACCGGCCCGTCCGTGGAGGGCGCGCTACCCGCCGCCGGCTCGGTCGCTGCCATGATCTCCAAGGCGACCGGGGTCGAGCCCTACTTCGTCGGCAAGCCCAACCCGATGATGATGCGCTCGGCGCTCAACACCATCAACGCCCACTCGGAGAGCACCGCGATGATCGGTGACCGGATGGACACCGACATCCTGTGCGGCCTGGAGGCTGGGCTGGAGACCATCCTGGTGCTCACCGGGATCAGCAGCCGCACCGAGGCGGAGCGTTACCCGTACCGCCCGTCGCGGATCATCAACTCGGTCGCGGACCTGCTCGACGAGATCTGACCTGACCTCAACCGGTGTTGCGGGGCTCCGGTCAGGGGCGCAGGGGGGCGTTGCAGGCGGCCACCAGCGCCTGCCGGCAAGCCGCGGTCAGGGGGCGGAGTGCCGCGTCCCGTTGCTGCGCCTCGTAGTTGTTGATCGCGCCGCCCGGGGCGGCGTGCCCGGCCAACGCCAGCACCCGGTCGAGCACCGCGGCCCGGGCGAAAAGTCGGCGGGACCGCGGGTCGAAGCCCGGTGGGAGATCGGTGGTGCCGTCCGGGCGGCGGAGCGCGGCCAGCGCACCCGCCAGCTCGGGCCGCCACTGGGCGACGTCGAGGCGGGTCAGCACGGCTGTCGTCTCGGCCAGCGCGGCGGCCAACTCGGCCTCCGCCTCGGCGGCGCCAGGCAACGAGAGTGACGCGGCGGGGGCGTTGGCCGGCAGCGGGTAGACCCGCCAGAGCACCGTCTCGAAGCAGTCTCCCGAGCCGGAGGTGTGCAGCCGCACCTGGGGGATCAACCCCAGCCCGCCGGCGACCACCGCCTCACCCGTGACCAGCGCCGCACCGGCGAAGTCGCCGGGGCCGGGCAGACCCCTCGGGTCGCCCGGCGCGGGCAGCACCAGGCGGATCTCGTCCGGGGAGAGCTTGGCCAGGGTGGGCAGCGCGGCACCCAGCGGGACGTCGGTCCAGGTGCCCGGGGCGTCCGCAACGAGGTGTTCCTCGTCGCCGGCGATGGCGTCGGCGACCTCGTCGAAGGGCACCAACCCGGCGCGCCACGCGCGCACCCAGGCAACGAACCGGCTGGACCGGCGCGGCGCGAGTGTGACCGCGCCCGTTGCGGGGGTGGACATGCCGAAAGGGTACGTGGTCACGACCGGCCCTGTCTCGGCTGCCGCTCCGGTCGCCCGGCCTGCCCCCAACTGCCCTGTTCGCCCCGATCCCCGCTCCGGCCCGCCCGTGTCTCCGCGCTCCGGGTCGCGTCGATCATGCAGTGGTGGTGGGTGACAGGCACCGGTTGTAGCCGTTTTGTGGAGCACCACAACTGCATGATCGACAGCGGCGGGCGGCGGTTGACGTGAGGGGTGCGGCGTTTGGGGGTTGGGGGCGGTGTGTCGGGGGTGGGGTGGGAGCGGGCTGGGTCTAGCGTGATCGACATGGCGGGGCGATACGGCGAGGACGTGTTGGCGGGCGACTGGCGACGGCGCAAGGTCACCCCCGAGGTGGACGCCGAACCGGATCTCGTGGTCGAGGATGCCGACTCCGGATTCTGTGGAGCGGTGGTGGGCTTCGAGGCCGGCGCGGTGGTGTTGGAGGACCGGCACGGCAAACGGCGCAACTTCCCGCTGCTGCCGGCGGCGTTCCTGCTCGACGGCCGCCCGGTGACGCTGCGCCGCCCGACCCGGGCGCCGGTGCCGACGGCCCGCCGCCGCACCGCGTCCGGCTCGGTCGCCGTGGACAACGTGCGGGCCCAGGTGGCGAAGGCCAGCCGGATCTGGGTGGAGGGCATCCACGACGCCGCGCTGGTCGAGCGGATCTGGGGCGACGACCTACGGGTCGAGGGCGTGGTGGTGGAGCCGTTGGACGGCATCGACGCCCTCGACGCCGAGGTACGCGACTTCGGCCCCGGCCCGACCCGACGACTCGGCGTGCTCGTCGACCACCTGGTGCCGGGCAGCAAGGAGAGCCGGATCGTCGCCCGGGTGAACTCGCCGCACGTGCTGGTGACCGGGCACCCCTATGTGGACGTGTGGCAGGCGGTCAAGCCTGCCGCGTTGGGTATCGCGGCGTGGCCGGTCGTGCCGCCGGGGCGGCCGTGGAAGGAGGGGGTCTGCGCGGCCCTCGGGGTGGCCGAGCCGGCCGACATGTGGCGGCACATCCTGTCCCGCGTGAACAGCTTCGCCGATGTGGAGACCCCTCTGATCAACGCCATGGAACGCCTCATCGACTTCGTCACCGAGCCGGCCTGACCGCCCGACCCCCGGCGGCCGGTCAGGGAACCTCGTCCGGGCTGCGCGTGAAGACGAACGTGGCGATGTCGACCGCCAGCGCCCGTCCGCTGTCGTCGCGCAGCACCGACAGGATCTCGCCGTTCTCCGGGCCGGAACGTCCCCGCCAGCGGTCCGTCCCCTCGGCGGTGAACCGGCTCACCCGCTCACCGCGTACGTGGGCCACCAGGTCACCCGCGTCCCAGCTCAGGTCCAGCGAGGTGCCCATCCACCACCAGCGACCGGTCAGCTCGGCCGACCCCGCGTCGGGTGCTGCGGTGGCGGGCCGCCACGGCTGCGCGAGCGCCGGCTCGGCGTCCAGCACCATGGTCAGCAGCTGACGGCCGAGCCCGGATATCGGGAAGCCGTACGAGTTGGCGAAGCCGACCACTGCGGTGCGGCTGGGTCGGTGCACCATGAGGGCGGCCACGTACCCGGGCATCGAGCCGCCGTGCCCGACGTACACCCGCTCGCCGGCGCGGTAGAGCTCCAACCCCAGGCCGTGCCCGCCGGTCCAGGAGTCGAGGTCGCTGATCACCACGGGGGCGCACATCTCGGTCAGCGTCTCGGCGGCCAGCACCGACGGGTCGGGGTCGGCCAGGAAAGCGGCCCAGCGGCCGAGGTCCTCGATCGTCGACCAGAGCTGCCCGGCGGGGGCCATGGCGCCGGTGTCGGTACGGGGTTCCTCGCGCAGGGTGTCGTGCCAGGGGTGGACGACGTAGCCGCGGGCGTACGGCTCGGTTGCCGCGTAGGTGGTGCGGCGCAGGCCCAGCGGGGCGAGGATCCGTTCGTCGAGCAGGTCGGCCCAGGGTTTCCCGGTGAGCCGTTCGAGCAACCCGCCGAGCAGCCCGTACGCCAGGTTGGAATAGTGGTAGGCGGTGTGCGGCGGGTAGGCGATCTTGTCGGCGTTGAGGCCGTCAAGCAGCCTGGCCAGGTCGGCGCCCGCGCTCCGCTCCCACCAGTCGCCCTCGGGTTCGCGTTG
>NZ_JBEYSL010000094.1:0-16148 GCF_040642735.1 Micromonospora sp. NPDC047753
CACAGGTGATCCCGGGCTCCAGCTTCAACGTCGTGGCGGAGGCGAAGGACTTGAACCCCTTCACCGTCAGGCTCTTGAGATACACCTACTCGATCCTCGTCCGGTGGCCGCCGTACCGTCGCCGGCTGTGGGGACCTGGGTGAACCCGCAGACTAACCCGGCGGTGGGAGCGGGCCGGCACGCGACCCGCCCCGCGTCGCGTCGGCAGTGGGCGCGCTGTTGTTCGGTTGACCGCGAGAAAGACAAGCGCCTTTCATGATCGGCTTATCCGCCGACACGCTTTTCGGTAACTGTGCGGCGCGCTTCCCGCACGATCGGCTGCAAGATCATGAATCGTCGGCGCCGAAAAGGTGCCGGACAGTGTTGCGCGCCGGCACTGAGGTGTCGGCGCGCATTTTTGCGGTGGTGCGATTCAGTTTTTGCGACGTGAAGATCAGGTCAACGCCGGCTCGGCCAGACGGAGAAGATCGTCCGCCTCCGCCGCAGCCGCCGCGAGCCGATCATTGTCGGCACGCAGACGCGTGATCTCGAACTCCAGCGCCTGAACCCTGGAACGCAGTCGGGTGACCTCGTCGAGCAGACGCCGGTCGGGCGCTGCACCTACGTGGCCGTAGAGGGCCTTCGCCATGCTGACTCCTTGATATGCGCTGCCGGAAAGGCCGGCCAAACGCGCGCCCATTTGTACGCGGCTGTCATTCCAGGCTGTATCTGGGCATGACCGGGCGCGACTGGCGACACCTATATATTGAGCCGCAAACCCCTCCTTCGTCAAGTTCTCGCAGGCCGTAGATCATCTCCACGTCGACCTGTCCACTTGCCGGGGGGCTGCCGCAAGGCACGGACACTCTCTGTCCGGACACCTTTACTGTACGCCCGGATCCGCGGAAGTCAGCACCCTCGTGTCCCACTTCCCCTTAACTCTTTCTTAGCCACGTTGCCGCAGCTCGTAGGCGCGCCGTAGCGTCAGCCCGGCCCGCAACCGACCCGTGGAGGCATAGGCGTGTACGGCTGGACCGATCCGATGGACCCCAACGGCGCCCCCCGGCGCGCCGGAGGGCCGACCGACGAGCCGGCCTGGCTGCACGACCGCCCGGAGCCCCGCTCGGCCTATCTCTTCGGCGACGAACCCGGCCAGCCGGGCGACGAGTGGCACCGGGAGCAGCCCACCGACGGCCGGCTACCGGACCCGGCGATCCCCGCCGAGGAGGCCGACGCCCGCACCGCCGCATGGGGGGCCCACCAACCGGACGGCGAGACCCACGGTTGGGGCGACAGCCGCCCGGCCCAGGACACCACCGGCGGACGACGCGCCGAGGTGCCCGGCGGCTGGCACACCGACACCGACCCGGAGACCACCGACGGCTGGCACGGCACCGCCGAGACCAGCCGGCCCGGCGAGGGACGGCACCGCTCCCCACGCCGCTGGCGCCGGCCACTGATGATCGGAGGGGCCGCCGCGGCCGCCACCCTCGTGGTGAGCTTCGGCGTCGGCGCGCTCACCCTGCCCGGCGGTGACGACGGGGCCGCTCAGCCGACGGCCGTCGACGACTCCTTCGCGACGTCGGCCGCGCCCACCGAAGAGCCGGCGCTGGACACCCTCGCCGCACCCTCTCCGTCGACCATCCCCAGCCCGGCTTCTCCGAGCCCGTCGCCAACCAAGGTCGTCAAGCCCACACCGGCGTCGTCGCGGAGCACCGCCGCGTCGCGCCGCAGCGTCCAGCGCAGCACCGCGCCGAGCAACACCGGCAGCTCCACCGGCACCAGCGGCTCCAGCGGCACCGTCAGCGCCCAGGCCCGCGAGGTGGTGGACCTGGTCAACGCCGAGCGGGCCAAGGCCGGCTGCAAGGCGCTGAGCATCAACACCAAGCTGATGACGGCCGCCCAGCGGCACAGCCAGGACCAGGCCGACAACAAGAACATGTCGCACACCGGCAGCGACGGCAGCAACGCCGGCACCCGGCTGGACCGGGTCGGCTACACCTGGCGCACGTACGGCGAGAACGTGGCCTGGAACCAGCAGACCCCGGCCGCGGTGATGGACGCGTGGATGAACAGCTCTGGCCACAAGGCCAACATCCTGAACTGCGCGTTCACCGAGATCGGCGTCGGCATCGCCAACAGCAACGGACCGTACTGGACGCAGGTCTTCGCGGCGCCGCGCTGACCGCGCGTCGTTCCCGCCCCTGCGCTCGTTGACCCGGTGAGGTACGTCGGGCCGGAGCGTGGGGGCCGCGTACCGGTGCGGGCGGCGACCGGCCGCCCGGGACCCGGGAGCTGCCGATGCGGATCCGGCCGCGGCGACGCGTCGCCGTACGCCCAGTGCGCCGTGTCCTGTCCGCCAGCGTCGCGCTAGTCCTGGTCGTGCCGGCGTACGGGTGCCGGCCCGCGCTGACCCCGCCCGGGGCGCCCACCGCGTGGCCAGCGGCGCAGGCCCGGCACTGGCAGTGGCAGTGGCAGCTCAGCGGCCCGCTCGACCCGGCGGTGGACGCCCACGTCTTCCTCCTCGACCCGGTGGCCACCACCGCCGCGCAGACCGCCGACCTGCGCTCCCGGGACCGCCGGCTGATCTGCCAGGTGAACGTGGGATCGGTCCGCTCCGACGACCCGGACGCCAGCCGGTTTCCCGAGGTCGTCCGGGGCGCGGCCGGGCGGCGGCCCGACAGCCGGTGGCTGGACGTCCGGAGTTGGGACGCACTCCGGCCGGTGCTGACCGACCGGTTCCGGCTCTGCCGGGGCAAGGGCTTCGGCGCGGTGGCGCTCTTCGACGCCGACGGGTACGCGGCGCGCTCCGGCTTCGCGCTCGACTTCGACGACCAACTGCTGTTCAACCGCCGGCTGGCCGAGCTGGCCCGCTCGTTGAGCCTCTCCCCGGGGCTGGCCAACGACGTGCCACAGCTCGCCGCGCTGGCCCCGGACTTCGACTTCGCTGTCAACGAGGAGTGTGTCCGGCTGGCCCAGTGCGCCAAACTGCTGCCGTTCAGCGACGCCGGCAAGCCGGTCTTCCACGTCGAGTACACCGGGTCGACCGACGACTTCTGTGTCACCACCGTCGGCTACGGCTTCGCGTCCATCCGAAAGGACCACACCCTCGACGCATCCCGCGAACCCTGCCCCCTCCCCTAACCCCACCCCACCCCACGTCATCCCCGCCCCGCGCCCCGCGCCCCGCGCCCCGCGCCCCGGCGATCTTGCACTTTCGGTTGCCGGTTTGCCGGGTTGGCCCCGCTTCGCCACGACAGAAACTGCAAGATCGACGGGCTGGAGGGCGGCGCGGGACGGGGCCGGGGCGGCGCGGGGGCGGCGCGGGGGCGGGTGGTTAGGGCACTGGGACCAGCTCTGGGGCGGAGGACGGCGGGTCGGTGGGGGCGGGTGCCGGGCGGGGGCGCAGGAATTGCGGGGCCCACCAGTTGGCGTCGCCGAGCATGGTCATCAACGCCGGCAGCACCACGCCCCGGATGATGGTGGCGTCCAGCAGGATGGCCGCCGCCAGACCGATGCCGAGCTGCTTCATGTCGATCGTGCTCAGCGTGGCGAAGATCGAGAAGACCCCGACCATCACGATCGCCGCGCTGGTCACCACCCCGGCCGACGACGTGATCCCGTACGACACGGCGTCGCGGTTGGGCAGGCCGGACCGGACGCCCTCGCGGATCCGACTGACCACGAAGACGTGGTAGTCCATCGAGAGGCCGAAGAGCACCACGAACAGGAAGAGCGGCAGCCAGGACACGATCGCGCCCATCGAGGTGAAGCCGAGCAGTCCCTGCGCCCACTCGCCCTGGAAGATCAGCACCAGCAGGCCGTACGCGGCGCCGGCGGACAGCAGGTTCAGCGCGATCGAGCTTGCCGCGATCACCACCGACCGGAAGGTGAACGTCATGACCAGGAAGGTCAGCACCAGCACGAAGCCCATGACCAGCGGCAACTTGTCCCGGACGTGCTGGGCGTAGTCCTCGCTGTCGGCAACGCTCCCGCCCACCGCGTACTCGATGCCGGGAATGCCCCGCAGTTCGGCCGGGACCAGGTCCCCGCGCAGCTTCTCCAACGACTGCACCGACCGGTCGTCCCGACTGGCGTACGGGGTGGGGACGTCCAGCACCGAGACCCGCCGGTCGGCCGACACCTCGATCTTCGGGCCGTCCGCCTCGGCCGGGGCGAACAGCGGATCGGCAGCCGCCCGGGTGGACAGGCCGGTGAGGGCGGCGCGTACCCGATCGGCCTGGTCGGCGGGCGCCCGGACGGCGACCACGTGATTGGTGCCGGCGCTCGGGAAGGCGGTGGTGAGCCGGTCGTACGCCTGCATCGCCGGAGTCGTGCGGGGCAGGTCCTCCATGCCGGGGAACTTCAGCTTCATGCCGAGCGCCGGCGCGGCCAGCGCGAGGAGCAGCCCGACCGAGATGATGAGCGTCGCCACCGGCGCGCGCAGCGCGGGCCGGAGCACCGCCGGCCACAGCCGGGGCGCGCGGGGCTCACCGTGCCGGCCGGTACGCGGCGCGGTCAGTCGCCAGAGCAGCGGCACCCGTGGCCGGTCCACCCAACGGCCGAGTCGGGCCAGCAGGGCGGGCAGGACGGTCAGTGAACCGGTCACCGCGACGGCCACCACGAGGATCGAGCCGATGGCGAGGGACGAGAAGACGACGTCGCCGGCGAGCAGCAGCCCGGCCATCGAGATGATCACCGCGAAGCCGGAGACCACGACGGCGTGCCCGGAGGTCTCCGCGGCGATCTCCACCGCGTCCAGACCGGAGCGGCCCTTGGCGCGTTCCTCCCGCTCTCGACGGATGTAGAACAGCGAGTAGTCGACGCCGACCGCCATGCCGATCAGCAGGATCACCGGTGCCGTGGTGTCGGTGGCCGGCACCAGGTGCGAGGCGAGAGTGGACAGACCCATCGCCGCGGCGACCGAGGAGAGGGCCAGCAGCACCGGCACGCTCGCCGCGATCAGCGCGCCGAACGCGATGATCAGGATCGCCAGGGTGACCGGCAGGCTGAGCAGCTCGGCGCGCTTGAAGTCCTTGCCCAGGGTGTCGTCGAGGGCCTGACCGATGGACGGTCCGCCGACCTGCTCGACGCGAAGCCCGGGGTGCGCGGCCTGCACGGAGGCGGTGGCGTCCCGCAACGGCTGCACCCGCTCCGATGCCGTCTCCGGGTCACCCGACATGGTGATCGGCAGTAGCAGCGCCGAGCCGTCCCGCGCGGTGACCGGCTGGCCCACCCCGGCAACCCCGGTGACCGTACGCAGCCGGGCCGCCGCGTCGTCGGCCGCCGACTTCGCCGCCGCCGGGTCCAACGCGCCACCCCAGGAGGTGATGAGGACGTTGTCCACGGCCGGGTCGTCGAAGTCAGCGGCGTCGACGATCAGGCCGGCCCGCCCTGCCTCGCCGATCGCCTGGTCACCGCTGGTGGCCTCGTTGAGTCCGGCGGCGTTGCCGCCGACGAAGCACACCGCCACGAACACGGCCCACAGTGCGATCGCCCGCCACGGGTGCTCGGCGCTCCACCGCGCCAGCCGCACCGTCACCGGTCTTCTGCCCATCTCGGGTCCCCCTGTCACGTCAACCCCCTGTCAACGGTGCTGACGCTAGGTGCGTGACGAGGCGGTCACATCGGGGATCGACCTGGGCTCACCCTGGAACCAGCGGACCGTGCGCGGGGGGTGCGTTCGCGGGACATCGGCCCGCGATTCGGACGTACACCGGGGGCCTGCCCGAGCGACGGGCCGCGACCCGCCGGCATCGCCCCGAGCCGGCTCCGGGTCATCCCCGAAGGGCACCCCGGGGCCGTGGCTGACAGTGCGGGCAACTGTACGAGGACCGGTTCATGAACGCCTCGCGGCGGATCGGCGCGCCACACCGACGGCACGGCTCGCCCTCGCGGCCGTAGGCGTTGAGCGCCCGGTCGAAGTAGCCACTCTCGCCGTTGACGTTCACGTAGAGGGCGTCGAAGCTGGTGCCGCCCTCGCTGATCGCCTCGGCCAGCACGTCGCGGACGTGGCCGAGCAGACGCTGCGCGGCCGGGCCGGTCAACGCATCGGTCGGTCGGCCGCCGTGCAGCTTGGCGCGCCAGAGCGCCTCGTCGGCGTAGATGTTGCCCACCCCGGAGATCAGGGTCTGGTCGAGCAGCGCGCGCTTCACCTCGGTGTGCCGGCGGCGCAGCGCCGCGACGAACGCCTCGTCGGAGAACTCCGGGTCCATCGGGTCGCGGGCGATGTGCGCGATCTCGTCGGGCAACTCGGCGCCGCCCTCGCTCACCGAGAGCCCGCCGAACGTGCGCTGGTCGACGAAGCGCAGCTCCGGGCCGTCGTCGCTGAACCGGAACCGGACCCGAAGGTGGGTCTCGTCCGTCGTGCCGGGTGGCTGGAGCAGCAGCTGACCCGACATGCCGAGGTGCCCGACGATCGCGTCACCGCTGTCCAGTGGCAGCCACAGGTACTTGCCGCGACGGCGGGCGTCGAGCACCGTCCGGCCGGCGAGCACGTCGGCGAAGTGCACGTCGCCGGGAGCGTGCCGGCGGACCGCACGCGGATGACGAACCTCGACCGAGGAGATCCGGCGGCCGACGACCCACTGGGCCACCCCCTGCCGGACGGTCTCCACCTCGGGCAGCTCAGGCACGCGGGCGGCCCGTCTCGTGGCCGTCGGCGCCCCCGGCCGGCAGCGCCTGCGCCAGGTGGTCGGCCTGCTCGGCTTCCGCCGCCCGCTCGGCGCTCTCCAGCGGCCCGAACGGCTCGCCGCGGTCGGCCGAGTCGTCCCGGTCGACCGGCTGGTCCTGACGATCGTCGGCGACCGGACCACGCTGGCCGCCGTCGCCGTTCTGACCACCCTGGCTGCCGTCGCCGTTCTGGCCACCCTGGCCGCCGTCGCCGTTCTGGCCGTTCTGCTCGGCGAGCGTCCGCCAGGCGGCCTCGGCGGCCCGCTGCTCGGCCTCCTTCTTGCTGCGCCCCTCCGCGCCGCCGTACCGGTTGCCGGCAACCACCACCCAGGCGGTGAACGTCTTGAGGTGGTCCGGGCCGGTGCCCTCGATCCGGTACTCCGGTACGCCGAGACCGAGCGCGGCCGTCAGCTCCTGGAGACTGGTCTTCCAGTCCAGTGCGGCCCCACGACCGGCCGACTCGGCCATCAGCGGGTCGAAGAGCCGGTGGATGACGATCCCCGTGGTGTCCAGGCCGTACTGGAGGTAGATCGCGCCGAGCAGCGCCTCCAGCGTGTCGGCGAGGATGCTCGCCTTGTCCCGGCCACCGGTCGTCTCCTCACCCTTGCCGAGCAGCAGGTACGCGCCGAGCCCGTCCGGGCCCAGACCGCGGGCCACGTCGGCGAGCGCCCGCATGTTGACCACGCTGGCCCGCAGCTTGGCCAGCTGTCCCTCGGGCAGGTCCGGGTGGTTGTGGAACAGCGCCGTGGTGATCACCACGCCGAGCACCGAGTCGCCCAGGAACTCCAGCCGCTCGTTGGTCGGCAACCCGCCGTTCTCGTACGCGTACGACCGGTGGGTCAACGCGCGCTGGAGCAGCTCGGGTTCCAGGCTCACTCCGAAGGCGGCTTCCAGGTGACCGACGGACGCCCGCCGCCGCTTGTCGTTGCTCATGTGCGTACCTCGGTGTCGGTGGAGCGGTCGGTGCGACCGGTCGCGGCGTCGCGGTCGAGCAACGCGGTGACCAGATCGGTGGCGCGCCGCCGCCACAGGTGGGCGGCGAGAGCTATGCCGGAGGCGACGTCGTCGGCGCGGGCGGACCCGTGACAGACGACCACCGTCCCCGCGACGCCCAGCAGGGCCGCCGCGCGCGGCGCGCCGCCCTGGGCAGGTGGGCCGCCGGCCATCGCGTACGCGCCCTCAATGGCCTTGAGCAGCACGTTACCGGTGAAGCCGTCGGTGACGACCACATCGGCGCGCGCGCCGAGGGCCACGTCGTACCCCTCGACCAGGCCGACGTAGCGCGCCCCGCCGGGCAGCGGTTCGACGGCGAGCAGGGGGTCGGTGGCGCGGCGGACCCGGTCGCCCTTGCCGGCCTCGGTGCCGACCGAGAGCAGTCCGACCCGGGGCGCGGCGATCGAGTGGGCCACCGCCGCGTAGGCGGCGCCGAGCACGGCGTGGCGGGCGAGGGTGGCCGGGCGGGGTTCCAGGGAGCCGCCGACGTCGAGCAACACGACCGGCCCCGCCACGGCGGGCAGGGTCGCGGCCAGCGCGGGTTGGCGGATCTCCGGCGAACGGCCGAGGCCGAGTACGGCCGCGGTGACGGTGGCGCCGGTGGCGCCGGCGGAAACCAGGGCGTCGGCGGTTCCGTCCCGGACGGCGGTGACCGCGGCCCGGACGGTGCTCTCGGAGCGGGCGGCGCTGGGATGGTCGGCCATGCCGACGACATCGCGAACGGGCCGCACCGCGATCCGGGCGCGTTGCGCGGGATCGAGGGCAGCGATCAGCTCGTCGGCGACCTCGGTCGGACCGACGAGAAGCAGATGCAGGTCGGGGTCGGCGCGCATGGCTCGCAGAGCGCCGTCAACCACGACGGCGGGAGCGTCGTCCCCGCCGAGGAGGTCAACGGCGATCCGCGCGGCGCCCGGCTCCACCGGAACGCCGGCCGGACTGGGCCGGCCGGCGTCGGAGGGAGCCGGGGCACCGGGCGAATGCCAGGATGCGCGCGCCGCCCGACCTGGGGTCGGGGGCGTCACTCGGCGTCCAGGTCAGACCTCGAGAACCTGGCGGCCGTTGTAGGTGCCGCAGACGGAGCAGGCGGCGTGCGGCAGCTTCGGGGACTTGCACTGCGGGCACGCGACGGTCGCGACCACTGTCGCCTTCCAGTTCGCCCGGCGGGACCGGGTGTTGCTGCGCGACATCTTGCGCTTCGGGACGGCCACGGTTCTTACTCCTCTGTAACGGTCAGTTGCGACAGGCCCGCCCAACGCGGGTCGATCTGCTGGTGACTGTGGTCGGCCGGCAGATCGTCCCAGTGCGCCCCGCATTCAGGGCACAGTCCTGGGCAGTCCTCCCGGCAGAGCGGGTTGGTCGGCAGCGTGAGCACCAACGCGTCCCGCAGCGCCGGCTCCAGGTCGATCAGATCGCCCTGCATCCGGCCCACCTCGTCCTCGTCGGTCGTGGCGTCCGTGGTGCTGTCCTCGTACGCGTACAGCTCCTGGATCGTCACGCCCATCGAGTCGTTGATCTCGCGCAGGCAACGGCCGCACTCACCCCGGACGGGACCGGTGATGGTCCCGGAGACGAGCACGCCCTCGGACACCGACTGCAACCTCAGATCGAGGTCGAGGTCCGCGCCCTCCGGCACGCCGATCAACTCCACACCGAGGTCCGCCGGTGCCGGCACGACCCGCTGGACCTCACGCAACGCGCCAGGGCGACGCGGCAGGTCCCTCGTGTCGAGGACCAGCGGCGCCCTGGGGTTGAGTGTCGATGGCGAGTGCTTGGGCATAGTTAGACTCCGGCCGGTGAGAGGCCGACAAAAAAGGTTACCTGGACGACCGCCCGACCGTCGAACCGGGGGCGACGCCCGCCTGAGAAGTCGGCTGGTGAGGTGCCGCTCAGAAGGGTAGCGGGCGTTCCGCCTCATCCCCAGCGAAGGTGCCGATCTCCCGCAGCGCGTGCATCTTGTCCCGGCCGCGCTCTATCGAGGCCAGCGCCCGGGTGAGGAACTGCTCGAAGTTGGCCAGCGCGGTGTCGACGTAGTCGTCGACCTCCTCACGCAGGCGTTGCGCCTCGGCGCGGGCCTCGCCGATGATCCGGGCGCCCTCGTGCTCGGCCGACACGGTGATTTCGTTCACCGAGACCAGGCGGGCGTGTTCTGCCTCACCCTCGCTGATGATCCGGTCCGCCTCGCGCTTGCCGGCGTCCATGATCTTGTCCCGCTCCTCCAGGAGCGCGGCGGCGCGACGCAGGTCGGCGGGGAGATCGGCACGCATCTCATCGAGGGCAGCGATCATCTCACCCCGGTCGACCATGCAGTTGTTGCGCGACATCGGGACGGAGCGGGCCTGCTCCAGGATGGCGATCAGTTCTTCGATGCGATCGAGCGGGTCCACCGGCTACCTCACTCCTGTCGTTCGTCGGCCGACCTCCATGATGCGGGCTACGGCCGTTCCCCGCGCCACCAATCATGTCGTGCCGGCCCCACCGCCGCCCCACTCACCCCAACCCGGCGAGTCGCGACATAGTCACCCGCGGCTCCCACCGCGCCGATCTTGCACTTGCGGTCACGTCAAACCATGCCGAAAGGAGCGATGCCGGCACCGTAAGTGCAAGATCGCGAAGGTGGAAGGGAGTCAGGGTCCGTTCAGCGGCGGGGGCCCAGGCGGGCCTGGAGGGCTTCGCGGACCGGGTCGGGGACGTGGGCGGAGATGTCGCCACCCCACTTGGCCACGTCCTTCACCAGGCTCGACGAGAGGAACGAGTAGAGCGGGTTGGTCGGCATGAAAAGCGTCTCGACGCCGGCCAGCCCGATGTTCATCTGGGCCATCTGCAACTCGTAGTCGAAGTCGCTGACCGCCCGCAGGCCCTTGATCAGCACACTGGCCTGCTGCGCCCGGCAGAAGTCCACCAGCAGCCCTCGGAACGACTCGACCCGCACGTTGCCGTACGACGAGGTCACCTCGCGGAGCATCTCGATGCGCTCCTCGACGGTGAACAGGCCACTCTTCGACTGATTCACCAGCACACCGACGATCACCTCGTCGAAGAGCCGACTGGCCCGCCCGATGATGTCGAGGTGTCCGTTGGTGACCGGATCGAACGAACCGGGGCACACCGCACGTCTCATGATCGGCGACCGTACCAAAGGGTGGTCTCGCCGTAACGGCGACTGCGCTCGGCGGTGATCCCCTCCACCCAGTCGAACTCCCTGGTGCGGCGGGACCGCTCCACCACCACCAACGCGTCGGGCGCCAGCCAGCCGCCGTCGACCAGCGCGGCCAACAGCGCGGTGATCTCCTCGTCCGGCACTGCGTACGGCGGGTCGGCGAAGACCACGTCGTACGGCCCGTCGTCCGGCCCGGCGGCCAGTACCGTCGCCACCTTGCCGGTGACCAGACGGGCCGCCGGACCCGCACGGAGGGCCGTCACGTTCTCCCGGATCACCCGGGCCGCCCGCGGGTCGGACTCGACCAGCAACACGTGCCGGGCACCTCGGGAGAGCGCCTCCAGCCCGACCGCGCCGGAGCCGGCGTACAGATCCGCGAAGCGGGCGCCGTCGAGATCGACAGCGGCCTGAACGGCACTGAACAGCGCCTCCCGAACCCGGTCCGAGGTGGGTCGGGTGCCGGCGCCGGGTGGCGCGGCGATCCGCCGGCCACCGAGCGTCCCGGCCACGATCCGGGTCACCGCTTCCTCCTGCTCATGCCCGCGACGCTACGCGATGCGGCGCGGACCCGGTCAGCACGGCGCGGATCCGGCGAGCGGGCTGGCCGGCGAAGACGGAGGGCGCCTGAGCAGCCCCGACGGCACGGCGTCCACCGTGGAGTCCGGGCGGGGCGGGCCGTCCCCAGTGACCAGACCGACACCTTCGGTATATCAAAGATCACGAATCAACTACATTGCCGGATGGCAATGATCTGAACTCCCCTCATTAACCACCCATCAGTACAGTCTCCCCCTGTCCCCGCTTTCGCCGCGGGAACACCACCGCGTCGCGCGACGCCCCGGTGAGCAGTGACTGCCCGGTCACGATGCCTCCCGGCCTTCCGCCACGCGATCCGTACCCCCCTCACCAGGAGCAGGCGTGAACCCTCCCAAGTCTCCGTTCCGGCGCGTCGCGGCCATCGCCGCGGGCGCGTTGATCGGCCTCGCCGGCATCGGCGTTGTCGCGAGCCCCGCGAGCGCCCACCACCCCGAGCCCTCCGGCACCTACTGCCTGACCTCCGACGGCCAGGCCAAGGTGACCTGGACGGTTGGCAACAGCGAGAACATCTCCGCGAAGATCACTACGCTGAAGTCGACCGTTCCGGCCGACTTCACCGGCGGCCTGGCGCAGGACGCCACTCTCCCGGCGAAGGGCGAAGGTTTCCTCACCGGCACCCAGACCTACCGCTTCGACCAGAAGCGGCCGACGATCGAGCTGACCGTCGAGGCCCGTTGGGTGCGCGCCGACCGGATCGTGAGCGAGTCGCGGACCGTGGCCGCCGAGCCGAAGGGCACCTGCGCGGCAGAGGCCACTCCCTCGCCCAGCAGCCCGACGCCGACCGCCACTCCGTCGGCGACCCCCACCCCGACCCCCACTGTCACCTCGCCGTCGCCGAGCCAGCCTCCGACCCAGAGCCCGACCCCGACTGCCACCCCGGCTCCGGCGGAGCCGGTGGGCTCGGTCGAGTCGACCTGCGACAAGCTGACCTTCACGATCGAGAACCCCGCCGACGGTGAGACCGTCACGCTCACCCTGACCCCGAACAAGGGCGAGGTGAAGACGCTGGTCGTCAAGCCGGGCGAGACCGGTTCCGTCTCCTTCGACGCGACCGAGGGTCTCGTCGTGACGCCGGCGGCCGAGGGCCTCGACGACACCGAGCCGATCGCCTGGGAGAAGCCGGCCGACTGCGCCCCGGGTCAGGGCGGCGGCAAGGACGAGCCGGCTCTGCCGCTGACCGGTGCCGCCACCGGCGGCATCATCGCCGGCGCCGTGGTGCTGCTGGCCGCCGGTGCCGCCCTGTTCGTGGTGGCCCGTCGTCGTCGGGTCCGCTTCACCGCCTGAACCAACCCGCTCTGACAGTTGAGGGCGCGTCGACCACCCGGTCGGCGCGCCCTCAACCATGTGATGGCCTGCGTGGTCAGCCCTTCTCCAGGTACTCCGCGCGGTCCTCGTCCACCAGTGCGGCCACTGACGCGGCCAGTGCCGGGCTGCGGGCCAGCTCCGGGTCGTCCTCGATCAGGGTGATCGCCTCGGCGCGGGCGTCGCGGATCAGGTCGGCGTCGCGCCGCAGGGACAGCAACCGCAGGTGCGAGCGGTGCCCGGACTGGGTGGCACCCAGCACGTCTCCCTCGCGGCGTTGCTCCAGATCCAGTTCGGCGAGCTTGAAACCGTCGCTCGTGGACGCCACCGCGTCCAACCGTTCCCGCGCCGACGAACCCTCGGCCGCCTCGCTGACCAGCAGGCACAGCCCGGCGGCGGCACCCCGGCCGACCCGGCCCCGCAACTGGTGCAGTTGGGAGACACCGAACCGGTCGGCGTCCAGCACGATCATCACTGTCGCGTTCGGCACGTCCACGCCGACCTCGATCACTGTCGTCGCCACCAGCACGTCCAGGTCACCGGCAGCGAAGGAACGCATCACCGCGTCCTTCTCGTCGGCCGGCAGGCGACCGTGCAGCACCCCGATCCGCAGGCCGCGCAGCGGGCCCTCGGCCAGCAGCGGGGCCACCTCGGTCACCGCCAGCGGCGGCCGACGGCCGTTGTCGTCCTCGGCTGGCGGCTCCTCGTCGCTGATCGGACCGTCACCGATTCGCGGACACACCACGTACGCCTGGTGGCCGGCGGCCACCTCCTCGCGCAGCCGACGCCAGGCCCGATCCAGGTAGGCGGGCTTCTCGGCGGCCGGCACCACGTGGGAGGCGATCGGCGACCGCCCCCGGGGCAGCTGGGAGAGCGTGGAGACCTCAAGGTCGCCGTAGACGGTCATCGCCACAGTGCGCGGGATCGGGGTGGCCGTCATCACCAGCACGTGCGGCGGCTGGTCGGCCTTGGCACGCAGGGCGTCGCGCTGCTCCACGCCGAAGCGGTGCTGCTCGTCGACCACCACCAGGCCGAGGTCGGCGAAGTCGACCCCCTCGTAGAGCAGCGCGTGGGTGCCGAGCACGATGCCGGCGGCACCGCTGGCCACCTCGCCGAGCGCCCGGCGGCGGGCCGCTGCGCCGAGCGAGCCGGTGACCAGCTCGACCCGGGTGGCGTGCTCGGCGGAGCCCAGCTCACCGGCCCGCCCGAGCGGACCGAGCAGGTCGAGCATGCCGCGGTGGTGCTGGGCGGCCAGCACCTCGGTGGGCGCCAGCAGCGCGGCCTGCCCACCCGCGTCGACCACCTGGAGCATCGCCCGTAGCGCCACCACCGTCTTGCCCGAGCCCACCTCGCCCTGCAACAGGCGGTGCATGGGGTGCGGAGTGGCCAGGTCAGCCGCGATCTCCACACCGACCTCCCGCTGACCGGCCGTCAGCTCGTACGGGAGTCGGGCGTCGAAGGCCTCCAACAGCCCGTCCGGGCGTGCCGGGCGGGGCCGGGCCGGCCAGTCGGCAGCCCTGTGCTTGCGCTGCACCAGGGTCACCTGGACGGCGAAAGCCTCGTCCCACTTGAGGCGCCGCCGCGCCTGGTGCAGCGCCTCCTTGCTGGACGGCCGGTGGATCTCGGTCAGCGCGACGCCCAGCCCGACCAGCTTCCGGCTGGCCCGCACGCCGCTCGGCAGTGGATCGTCCGGCGGGGTGAACGTGTCCAGTACGACGCGCACGCAGCGCGCGATCACCCAGGTCGGCACAGCCGCGGCGGCCGGGTAGACCGGGATCAGCGCCCCGGCGAACTCCTCGATGTCGTCGCTGAGCGCCGCCTCACCGTCGCCCCCCTCACCGAGCAGGACGTACTCCGGGCCGTTGAGCTGCCGTTTGCTGCGGAACTCGGTGACCTTGCCGGCGAACAGGCCCCACCGGCCCGGGCGCAGCTCGCGCTCCCGCCACGCCTGGTTGCCGAAGAAGGTCAGGGTCAGCACTCCGCCGGAGCCGTCGCCGACGGTCACCTCCAGCAGGTTGCCCCGCCGCTGACGCATCGGGCGCACAGTGGTGCGCTGCACCTGGGCCATGACGGTGACCTGCTCACCGACGTCCAGTGAGCGGATGTCGGTGTGTTCACCACGCTCGTCGTAGCGACGCGGGAAGTGGTAGACCAGGTCACCCGCGGTGTGCAGGTCGAGGTGCGAGGCCAGCGCCTTTGCTGTCTTGTCCCCGACCAGCTTCTTCAGCGGAGTGTCCACGGTGGCTGGTTCGCTCATTCGATCCCTACCAGGAGCGGATAAAACGGCTGGCCGCCCGGGTACGCGTGCACCTCGACGAACGGCCAGCGTCGCGCGACGTGCGCGCGGACGGCGTCGGTGAGCCCGGCCGGAGCGTCCACCCCGGCCAGCAGGGTGACCATCTCGCCGCCACCACCGAGCATCCGGTCGACCACCGCCGCGCAGGTGTCGGTGAGGTCGGTGCCGATCAGGTGCACCTCCCCCTCCACCAGCGCCAGCACGTCACCGGGACGGCACGGGCCGGCGACGGTCAGCGCCTCCCGGCTGGCATGGCAGACCTCGGCGTACCGGCAGGCCCCAGCCGCCTCGGCCATCGCGATCACGTCGTCCTCGAAACGGCGGTCACCGTCGCGGACCGCGAGCGCCGCCAGTGCCTGCACCGGCGAGCGGGTCGGCACCACGCTCACCTTGATGCCGTACCGATGGGCCTCGCGGGCGGCGGCGCTCGCCACCGCCTCGGTGTTGGCGTCGTTGGGCAGCACCACCACCCGGGCCGCGCCGGTGCTGCGGACGGCGTCCAGCAACTCACCGGTGGACGGGTTGCCCGGCACGACGGTCGCGCCCTCCGCGGCGAACAGGTCGGCGATGCCGCCACCGGTGGCCACCACCACCGCGGCCCGGCCGGCCACCACCGGGCCGGAGGGCGACTCCGGCTGGTCGGCGAAACGGGTGACCGAGATGCGGTACGGGCGGCCGGCGGCGACGCCCGCCTCCACCGCCGCGCCCACGTCGTTGACGTGCACGTGCACGTTCCAGGTGCCTTCCGGCTCACGCCCGTCGCCGACGACGACCACCGAGTCTCCCAGGGCGTCGAGGGCCCGCCGCAACCCGTCGACCGCCTCGGCGCTGGCGTCGAGCAGGAACTGCACCTCGTACGCGTACTCGTCCGAACCGGTCTCGCGGGCGACGGGGGCCGCCGGGCGGGCGGAGCGCGGTGCCGGTGCGGGCCGGTCGGCGCTCTCCCCGGTCAGCACCTCGACCAGGGCGTCGAGCAGCACGCAGAGCCCCCGGCCACCGGCGTCGACCACACCCGCGCGGGCCAACGCCGGCAACTGCTCCGGGGTGCGGGCGAGCGCCTCGGCCGCCCTCCGACGTGGACATCGACCACATGGTGCCGTTGGCCAACGCGTGGCGCTCGGGTGCCGACGAGTGGGACAACGCGAAGCGCGG
>NZ_JBEYSL010000095.1:0-16119 GCF_040642735.1 Micromonospora sp. NPDC047753
GGCGTTCCGGCCGCCAGCACCCGGGACTCCACCACCGCACCATCCGGCAGCGGGGCATCCGGCAGCGCTGCCACGACGGCCACCGACGGACTCCGCGCCGGCCTGGCGGAGATGCCCACCGACAGACCTCACGGCGTCGGCTCGGCGGAGAAGCCCACCGGCGGGCCGCACGTCGGCCCGGCCGGCGGCAGCGCCGACGAGGCTAAATCCGAAAACGCGGCAGCGTCGGACCCGGCCAACGGAGAAGCCTTCGGAGAGGCCGTCAGCAGGAACGCTCCCGAGAAGGGCGTCGGCACTCCGGGCGAGGCGCGCACCGACGGCAGCGGCACTCCCGACGTACGCGCGACTCACTGATCTGGAACCGACCATGAGGTTGACCTCGGCAGGCCAAGGCCAACCTCATGGTCGGCCCGCGGTTGGTCCGCCCCGCCGAAGGGGTTGGCGGGTAGGTCAGTGCCTGGTGAGGCGGGCGGCTGCTCGGGCGACCAGGGTGCCGAGGAGTCGGCCGAAGTCCAGCCCGGCCGCCTGCACGGCGAGCGGAAGCAGTGACGTCTCCGTCATCCCCGGGGAGACGTTGACCTCCAGCACGTGCGGCTGGCCGTCCGCGTCCACGATCACGTCGACGCGGGAGAGGTCCCGTAGACCGAGCGCGGTGTGCGCGGCGAGGGCCACGTCAGCGACAGTGGCAGCCACCTCCGGGTCCAGCCGGGCGGGGGCGTGCCAGGTGGTCCGCCCCGCGGTGTAGCGGGCGGCGTAGTCGTACACGCCGTTACGCGGCACGATCTCCACCGGGGGCAGCGCCTGCGGGCCGTCGCCCAGGTCGACGACGGAGACTGCCACGTCCATCCCCGGCACGTACCGCTCCACGAGCGCGGTGGAGTAGTACGCGAAGCAGCCGACCATCGCGGCGGGCAGTGCGGCGGCGTCCCGGACCACCGCCCCGCCCAGCCCGGACCCGCCCTGTGCCGGCTTCACCATCAGGGGTACGCCCAGACGGTCGACGATCCGGTCCAGGACGGCGACCGCGCCGAGCTCGGAGAAACGATCGTGCGGGAGCGCCACCCAGTCGGGGGTGGGGATGCCGGCCTCGCGGAGCACCGCTTTGGCCGAGGGCTTGTCCCAGGCGACCCGGGAGGCCCGAGCGTCGCAGCCGACGTACGGCACGTCGCACAGATCCAGCACCCCGCGCAGTGAGCCGTCCTCGCCGGTCGCGCCGTGCAGTGCGATCACCACCGCGTCCGGCGGGTCGGCTGCGAGCGCCGGCAGCAGCGCCACGTCCGCGTCCCGCAGCTCGGCCTCCACCCCGACGGCGCGCAGCGCGTCGAGCACCCGGCGACCGGAGCGCAGCGACACGTCCCGTTCGTAGGAAAGCCCACCGGCGAGCACCACGACGCGCAGGTCGGCCGAGATGGCGGAATCGGTCACGAGGAGGTGCTCGGCGGTCGTAGCCATGCCGGCATCATGCCAAGTCGGGCCCGGGCACGTCGGAGCCGGCCCGGCCGCGTCGCCCGGCGGCACCACCCACGGCACCGAAGACCCGGCGCATCGCGATCTCCTGCTCCATCACCCCGGCCAGCCGGCGGACGCCCTCGCGGATCCGCTCCGGCGGCGGGAAGCTGAAGTTGAGCCGCATGGCGTCGGTGCCGGTGCCGTCGGCGTAGAAGCCGGTGCCGGGAACGTAGGCGACCCGGGCGGCGACCGCTCGCGGCATCATGGCCTTCGAGTCGAGCCCGTCAGGCAGGCTGGCCCACACGAAGAGACCGCCGGCCGGGGTGGTCCAGCTGGTGCCCTCGGGCATCAGGTCGGCCATTGCGTCGAGCAGGGCGTCGCGGCGTTCCCGGTAGACCTCGCGGTAGACCTTGAGCTGCTGCCGCCAGGGCATCGTGCTCAGGTAGGTGGCCACCGCGGCCTGGGCGAAACCGCTGGGGCAGAGGATCTGCGCCTCGCTGGCGATGACCAGTTTGTCGCGGACCGCGTGCGGCGCCAGGATCCAGCCGACCCGCAGCCCGGGGGCGAAGGTCTTGGAGAAGGTGCTGAGGTAGAAGACGCCGTCGCGGCGGCGGGCCCGCAGGGGGGCCGGGGCCTCACCCTCGAACCCCAGTTGGCCGTACGGGTCGTCCTCGACGACGAGCAGGCCGGCGCGCTCGCAGATGTCGAGCACCCGTTCCCGGCGCTCCTCGCTGAGCGTCACGCCGGTCGGGTTCTGGTAGGTGGGGATCGTGTAGAGGAACTTGACCCGCTGGCCCGCGCGCGCCAGGTCGGCGATGGCCGTCTCCAGCGCCTCCGGGATCAGCCCGTCCGCATCCATCGGTACGTGGACGACCTGCGCCTGGGCGGCCTGAAACACGCCGAGCGCACCGACGTACGTCGGCCCCTCGGCGAGCACCACGTCACCCGGGTCGAGGAAGAGCCGGGCCACCAGGTCCAGTGCCTGCTGCCCGCCCACGGTGACGACGACGTCCTCCGGGGAGGCCCCGCACGCGGCGTCGATCCCGGAGAGCGACATCACCTCGCAGATCCGCTCGCGGAGTTCGAGGGTGCCCTGACCGATGCCGTACTGAAGGGTGCTCACGCCGTGTTCGGAACCGAGCCGGCCGAGCATCTCGCCGACCGCGTCCAGCGGAAGGGCGGCGATGTACGGTGCGCCACCGGCGAGCGAGACGACCTCCGGACGACTGGCCACCGCGAACAGTGCTCGGATCTCGGAGGCGGTCATCCCGCGTACCCGCCGGGCGTACCGGTCGGTGTAGTCGTCGAGTGTCGTGCCGGTCATGACCTCACCTCGATCGCTGCTCGAGTGGCTCCCGCCCCGGGTACCCCGCACATCGCTGACCATGGCGGCGGACACACCGATTGTCGATCCTAGTCCGCCTGAATCGTGCTGCCGCCGTACCGCAGCAGATCGACCACATCGCGGACCGTCCTCGGCGTCCCCCGTCGCGGTGGGCATTCGCGCGTCCCCTCCCGTATGGTCGATCGGCGGCGTACGATCGCTCGTCGGGGGCAGGAAGGCGGCGCTGTCGTTCCATGCCGGTCTCACCACCGAGCCTATTGTGGGGATGCGCCATATGTCGCGACGTCTGGTCAGCCTGACCCTCGACACGTTGGAAGACCTCCCGCGCCCCTGCCGACAGTGCGTCTACTGGGAGCTCGATCCGGTCTCCGCTGAGCGCGCCTGCGCCGCTGGCGATCCGGGCCTGGAGAAGGAGGCGTGGGTCTCCCAGACGCTGCTGGAGTGGGGTTCCTGCGGCAAGCTCGCGTACGTCGACGGCATGCCGGCCGGCTTCGTGATGTACGCCCCGCCCGCCTACGTGCCCCGTTCGATGGCGTTTCCGACCTCACCGGTCTCCGCGGACGCGGCACTGTTGATGACCGCCAACGTGGTCGCCGCGTTCTCAGGCGGCGGGCTGGGCCGGATGCTGGTGCAGGGTGTCGCCCGGGATCTCACCAAGCGTGGGATCAAGGCGATCGAGGCGTTCGGCGACGCCAAGTTCGGCGACGCGGACGACCCTGCCGGCGGTTGCGTGGCCCCCGTCGACTTCTTCCTCTCCGTGGGCTTCAAGACCGTACGTCCGCATCCGCGCTTCCCTCGGTTGCGTCTTGAGCTGCGTACGGCGCTGAGCTGGAAGTCCGACGTCGAGTACGCGCTGGAGAAGTTGCTCGGGTCGATGAGCCCGGAAACCCTGCTCCGCCCGGTCCGTCCAGCCCCGGCCACCCGCTCCACCAACGGCTGACGCCGGCTGATCAGTCCACCACGGTGCCGGCGGTCACCACGGCACGCAGTTCGCTGACGTCGAGCGATCCGGTCGGGACGTCTCGTTCGATCGGGTAGTACATCCGCTGCACAGCGGCCACGATCGCCTCCACCACCCGGTCCCGGAACCGGGGGTCGACGAGGCGGGCGCGGTCCGTCGGAGAGGTGAGATAGCCGACCTCGACCCGGACGGCGGGCATCCGCGTCAGTCGCAACAACTCCCACGTCTTGGCGTGGGTGCGGCAGTCCCGCAGCCCGGTGCGGGCGACTATCTCCCGCTGCACGAGCCCGGCCAGGCGCTCACCGGTCGCTGAGGTCACCCCGTTGTCGGTGCCGTAGTGGTAGGTCGCCACGCCCTCCGCATCCGGGTTGGCGTGCCCGTCCAGGTGCAGCGAGATGAACACGTCGGCGCCGAGCGAGTTGGCGAGCAGGGCCCGGTCGGTGTCCGGCAGGCAGCTGTCGGGCGACGGGCCCCGGGTGAGCTGCACCCGCACTCCGGAGGCGGCGAGGCGTCCCTCCAGTCGGCTGGCCAGGTCGTGCACCAGGTCCGCCTCGGTCCAGCGCAGTGAGCCGTCGGGCACCACCATCCCGGGGTCGGTGCCCCCGTGCCCCGGGTCGATGACGACAGTCTTGCCAACCAGCGCCGGCCCGGACTGGCGGATCGCGTCGGATTCGCGGAGCCACTGCGGGCGGCCACCGACCACCTTGCGGCCGATCCGGCGAAGCGCGTTCATCGTGTGCGGGCCGCAGGAGCCGTCGGGGGTGAGCCCGACCTCACGCTGGAACTGGGCCAGCGCCCGCGACGTCCGGACACCGTAGATGGCGTCCGCGCGGCCCGTGTCGTACCCCATCTCCAGCAGTCGCTCCTGGAGCGACCGGACGTCCTCGCCGGTGAGCGGTTCGGGGACCGCGTGGTAGAGGGTGCGGGCGCCGAGCCGCCAACGGGCGGCATCCAGGGCGCGCCAGGTTTCCGCTCCGACCCGGCCGTCCACGCTGAGCCCCCGCGACTGCTGGAACGCGCGGACCGCCCGCTCGGTGTCGAGGTCGAACTCGTCGGTGTGCGGGTCGGCGGCGGCCAGCAGGTCGAGGCCGGTCAGGATGGTACGGATCTCCGTGACCGCGGGTCCCCGGTCACCGGGTCGGATCGGACGCACGCACGACCCCCTCTGCACGACACTCGCTGGCCGGGCGGCCCAGGCTTGAGGCTATGCGCTCTCAGGCGGCGAGGTGGCTGGGCCGGAAAATACGTCGACGGTACGGCCGGGAAGACACCGAACCCCGCACCCGACGAGCGGGTACGGGGTTCGGTTGATGTTTCTGCTGCTCAGAGGGCCGATTCGATGAGCCGGACCAGCTCGCCCTTCGGCTTGGCGCCAGCGATCGACTGCACCGGCTGACCGTTCTTGAAGACGGTGAGGGTCGGCACCGACATCACCCGGTAGGCCCGGGCGGTCTCCGGGTTCTCGTCGATGTTGAGCTTGACGATGGTGACCTGGTCACCCATCTCCCGGGCGATCTCCTCGAGCAGTGGCGACACCTTGCGGCACGGCCCGCACCACTCCGCCCAGAAGTCCACAAGCACCGGCTTGTCGGCCTGCAGCACGTCAGCGACGAAGCTCTTGTCGGTGACCGCCTTGGTTGTTCCCACTATGCCCCTCCTCCGGGATGTGTTCCTTGTTTCAGCTGAGCGTCGCGATGAACCGCTCGGCGTCGAGCGCTGCGGCACAACCGGTGCCGGCTGCGGTGATCGCCTGACGGTAGGTGTGGTCGACCACGTCGCCGGCGGCGAAGACACCTGGCACGTTGGTGCGGGTGCTCGGGGCGTGGACCTTCACGTAGCCCTCGTCGTCCAGCTCGACCTGGCCCTGGAACAGCTCGCTGCGAGGGTCGTGACCGATGGCGACGAAGACGCCAGTCACGTCCATCACCTTGGTCTCGCCGGTGTGCACGTTACGGACGCGTACGCCGGTGACCTTGCCGTCCTCGCCGAGGATCTCCTCGACGGTGCTGTTCCACTCGACCTTGATCTTCTCGTTGCTCAGCGCCCGGTCGGCCATGATCTTGCTGGCCCGGAACGAGTCGCGGCGGTGGATGATGGTCACCGACTCCGCGAAGCGGGTGAGGAAGGTGGCCTCCTCCATCGCCGAGTCGCCGCCGCCGACAACCACGATCTGCTGGTTGCGGAAGAAGAAGCCGTCACAGGTGGCACACGCGGAGACACCGTGGCCCAGGAATTCCTGCTCACCGGGCACGCCCAGCGGACGCCAAGCCGAACCGGTGGAGAGAATGATGGATCGCGCCCGGTAGGCCGTCTCGCCAACCCAGACGGTGCTCACCGCGCCGGAGCCGGCGTCGCCGGTGTCCACCAGCTCGACCCGGGTCACGTCGTCGGTGAGGAACTCGGCGCCGAACCGCTCGGCCTGCTTGCGCATGTTGTCCATCAGCTCGGGGCCGAGGATGCCGTCGGCGAAGCCGGGGAAGTTCTCCACCTCGGTCGTGGTCATCAGCGCGCCACCGGACTGCACGCCCTCAATGATCAGCGGCTTCAGGTTGGCACGTGCGGCGTAGACCGCCGCTGTGTAGCCGGCCGGCCCGGAGCCGATGATGATCAGGTTGCGGACCTCGTCCACTGCCGTCTCCCGAGTTGTGTGTGTTCGGCGTCGGCGCGAGCACCGATGCTGATCCGAGTCGCCGACGCCTGGGTGGGGCCGGCAGCTGACTTCCAGAACGTCATCGTACGAACCGGGGATTCCCGAGCCGGGCATCCGGTGGGTCAGGTCACGTGGGGGGTCATCGTGCCATCGACCGTGGATTCACCCTACCCGCGCCGAATACCGGCTGTCCGAGCCGGACCCGGGCACGCCGCACTCCGGGCCGCTCACCCAGGCCCACCGGGCCCCGTTCGCGTCGGTGAAGTGGATGACCAGTGCCTGATCGCCCTGGAACCGCGCGTAGTCGATCACCTCGACCACCAGGGGGGCCGACCCGTGTTCCGCCGCGACGCCGGCCAGGCAGCTGGTCAGCGCGGCCTCGTCGGTGAGCCGGGCGAGCTGGTCCGACCCGTCGGGAGACGGACGGCGTCCGCCCTCGGCATCCACGTGCGGCTGCCCGCCCGGGGTGTTGCCGGTCGCCCGGCTGGCAGCCGGAGCATCAGGGCCGTGGGCGTCCCCAAGGGTCTGCGGGGTGTAGTTCGTACCACTGCGCAGTGCCGGGCCGGTGGTGCGGGCCGTGCCGGCCCCCGCGACGCCCTCCGGCGCGCTGGCCGGCTGGTTCATGGCGGTGCCGGCGGAGTCGTCCGACGCCCGCATCGAGAGCTGGTTGAGGCCCAGCCCGACGGCGACGACGGCGATCGCGGCGGCGGCCACGGGTGCGCCACGGCGGGCCCAGCCGCGCCGTCGACGGCCCGGCCCGGTGGACGCCCAGCGCTCTGCGGGCGTCGGAGCGGACGGTCGGCGACCGACTCCACCCTGCGCCGGTACGACGAACGGCGTGGTTGTGTCGACACCCGGATCGCCGGTCTGCCCGGTCGAGGCGTCGCTCGTCGGCTTCGCGGCGGCCAACGCGGCCAGGAGGCGGTCGGTGATCTCCGACGGCATCTCCGGGGACGGCTCGGCCCAGCGGCTCAGATCCGTCCGCACCTCGGCCACGGCAGGGGCCAACAGCCCGTACGCCTCGGCCCAGGACGGGTCGGTGGAGACCAGCAGAGCGACCTCGTCCTGCTGCGGGGTGCCGTCCAACGCCCCGCCGAGGTAGTCAGCGAGGAGGTCGGCGTCGACCTCCCGGAACCCCTCGGTCGTCACGTGTCCTCCTGGTTGGCGTCCCGCCGGTATCGACCTGACCCCGATCCGACGCCCTCCACCGGGCCTGGGTTCCCGGGCGTGACGCCGGGCACGCCCGCGATCGGGGCAGTGGGGTCCGGTCGGTGCGAAGGCGTCGCCACGACGGCGGGGCGGAGATGCCCGAGCAGCACGGCCAGCCGGGCCCGGCCCCGGGCACACCGGCTCTTCACCGTCCCCTCGGCGACGCCGAGGATGCGTGCCACCTCGGCGACCGGATAACCCTGGACGTCGACGAGCACCAGCGCGGCGCGTTGCTCAAGGGGCAGTGCGGCGAGCGCCTCGCGGACCACGAGCGCGGTGTCGTGGTCCGCTGCCGGCGCCGCCGGTTCGAGCCCGCCGGTGCCCGATCCGCCGTCGGCCCGGTTGCCGTCCGGCAGCGGCACGGTGGGGTGCGCCTGCCGGCGTCGGATCCGGTCCAGGCAGGCGTTGACCACGATCCGGTGCAGCCAGGTGGTGACGGCTGAGTCACCACGGAACCGGGCCGCCGCCCGATGCGCCGACAGCAGGGCGTCCTGGAGAGCGTCGGCTGCCTCCTCGCGGTCGCCGAGCGTCCGCAGGGCCACCGCCCACAGCCGGTCCCGGTGCCGGCGGAACAATTCGGCGAAGGCGTCCCGGTCTCCGGCGACGTGCGCGCGCAGCAGCTCCAGGTCACTCGCGGCCGCGCGCCCGTCCATCACCACGTCCAGTGCGTGCGATGCCCGGATCGTGGCGCCCGGCTCACGACCCTTGGACCGTAATCTCCTGCACCCCCAGCTTGAACCCACCCTCGACCGGAGCCAATTCGGTGATCCAGAACAGCAGGTACTGGTATTTCGTGTCGGCGTCGAAGCCGTTGAACGTCATTGTGGTGCCGTCGTGGTCCTCGAACGGCTGGCCGATGGCGGTCTTGTAGCTCGCGACCAACTGCTTGTCACCGCTGGAGCTGGACGGCCAGGTCGTCGTGCCGGCGAGCAGTCGAGCGGACGCGTTGGTGGCCGACAACACTGCCTGCACCGACTTGACGGTGTGCGGCTCGCCGAGATCGATCCAGACGCCCATGCCCTTCTTCAGGTTGCCGAAGTTGGGCTTGTTGACGTACGTCTCCGTCTCCCAGCCCTTGTCCTCGTCACCGTCGATGACCTTCTCGGCGTCCTTCACCTCGCTGCGGTCCTTGCTGTCCGGGTCGATGATCCGGACGTTCTTCACTGTCAGCTTGCGCGTCGCCGCGGCGGCCGGGGTGGCGTCGCCGGCCGGGGCACTGGAGGTCGGCGCGGCGACCGGGTTGGACTGCGGGTCCTCGTCGTCGCCGCCCAACGCGATGATCCCGATCAGCAGACCGACCAGGGCGACGGCCAGCAGACCAGCGATGCCGACGGCGACCTTGCGACCCCCGGCCGCGGCCAGCGGCGACGGCTCTTCCCCGGTCTCGGCGGCGAACCGCAGCGGCCCGCTGTTGTCGAGGTAGTGCTCATCCTCGGCCGGCACGTCCAGTCGCGCCAGCTCCGCGGCGAGCACGTCGGAGGACGGCGGCGCGATCTCGGCGTCGAGCAGGTCCATGGTCAGGTCGTCCAGGTACGCCGGAACGCCCGCCCGGACCTGGCGCGGTGCCGCGATGGCACCCCCGGCGTCCCGAACAGCGTCCGGGATGGCGGCGCGGCCGTGGCCGGCGGTGGCGCCGTGCAGTGGGGCCTCGGCGTGCGGCCAGGAGCCGGTCAGCGCGAAGTAGAGGACCCCGCCGACCGCCCGGATGTCGTTCTCCTGGCTGTCGGCGCCGTCGGTGCGGGCGTCGGCCAGGACCACCCGACCCTCATCGCTGATCATGACGGTGCCGGGGTGGACGTTGCCGTGCACCATGCCGGTGGCGTGCACCGCGGCGAGCGCGCTCGCGACGGCGTTGCCGATCGCGGTGGCCCGAGCCGGGTCCAGGGGGCCGTCGGTCGCCAGGTCCCGCAGGGACTGCCCGTCGACCCACTCGCGCACCACGTAGGCCCGGTCGGCCTCGTCGATGGCGTCGTAGACGCCGACCAGGTTGGGGTGGATGACCCGGCTGGCCGCGACGGCGGCCTGAAGCATCTCGGTGGCGGAGTCGCCACCCGGGTAACGCAGCACGACGGCAACGGGACGGCGCAGGATGACATCGACCCCGCGCCAGACCAGCCGACCCGCGCTGTCGTTGTTGATGTGCTCAACCAGTTCGTACCGCTCGGCGAGGACTTCACCGGCCGTGGGAGCACCGAAGGTCATGACCGGAGGAGCGCTTTCGTCTGCCTCCTGACCCTCGCCGACCTGGGTCACCCGTCCTCCCTCGGTGATCGTGTCGATCGATGAACCCGAACTGCTGGGCATGTGGCTTCCCGCTCTGCCGTTGAAGGAACCGGCCGACCGGTGCCGACGCCCAGCGTCGGCCCCTGCCGTACCCGTCGAGAGCGACCTTACCCGGGTTGCCCGTCTCTCCGACATGTCATCTTCCCGCCGTACCTGGCGGGGTTCCGGCTGTCGAAGAGCTCGTCCGGTTACGACCGTTGTCAGCCACGTTGCTGGCACATGTACTAGCTAATCTACGGCTTCACCGCAAGTGACCGACGCCGGGGCTGGGCTGGCGTGGCGCTCGCGTTGCCCCGTGCGTTCCCACCGATCGGGCCGCCACCCTCAGCCGTACGGTTGGTTATCCACAGGCCGAAGCGGCGGTTGACCGGCGAATCGCGGAGTTATCCACAGGCGCATCCCCAGCCTGGTGATCCGTAGTCACATTCCGTATGAGTGCCAACTTGTTGTAATCGGATGCGGACTTTCAGCGACCGAGGCGGCGGCGAACCATACCGACCACCTCGGTGATCTCCCCGATCCGCAGCAGCATGGCCAGACCCAGATAGGTCCCGCCGATCACCACGCCGCCGACCACGAGCTGGGTTGCCGCCTCGAACCAGCTCGGCTCGTCGCCGCCGGGCAGCAGAGTGATCACCAACCACCCGACCAGCGCCGCGCCGAGTGCGGCGACCACGACCCGGCCGAGGGTACGCATGATCACGCCCAGGCCGATCCGGCCGACCCGGGGCCGGAGCAACCAGGCGGACGCGACAGCCGCCGCCACGTAGGAGACCGCGTTGCCGATCATCATTCCGGCCGCCGCGAAGTGTGCGGCGAACGCGGCGAACAGCACGATCTGTACGCCGACCCGCAGCGCCACCACCGGAATGTTGATCAGGGCCGGGGTGCGGGTGTCCGGCAGGGCGTAGAAGGCAAAGGTGAAGAGCTGGCTGATCGCGAACGGCACCAGCGCGATCGCGGCGAACAGCAGCACGGTGGACGTGGCTGACGCGTTCTCGGCGCTGAACGCGCCGTACCGGAAGACGACCACCGAGATCGGGATGGACAGCACCGCGTAGCAGACCGCGATCGGCGCGAGCACCGCCGACACCATCCGGACACCTCGGGAAAGGTCTGCGGTGACGTCGTGGAACCGCCCGTCGGCTGCGGCGGCTGCCATCCGGGGCATCAGCGCGGTGATGATCGAGACGGCGATGATGCCGTGGGCCATCATCAGCAGCAGGAAGACGTTGTTGTAGATCAGGATGCCGGCCTGGTCAGTGCCCGCGGCCCGGGTGAGGAGATTGACCACCACGAAGAGGCCGAGCTGGTTGACCGCCACGTAGCAGAACATCCAGGCCCCGAGCTTGGCCAGCTCGCGCAACCCCAGCTCGCGGAAGTCGAACCGCCACCGCCACCGGAAGCCGACCTTGCGCAGTGCCGGCAGTAGACCGGCGGTCTGCACCGCCACGCCGAGCAGGGTGCCGCCACCGACCAGCAGGATCCGACCGGTGCCCACCTCCGACGGCTGCAGCCCCTTCGCCCCGTAGACCAGGATGTAGAGACCGAAGACGCCGATCACCACCAGGTTGTTGAGGATGGGGGCCCACATCGGCGCGGCGAAGTGACCTCTGGTGTTCAACACCGCTGCGATCAACGCGCTGACGCCGGTGAAGAACAGCATCGGCAGGATCAGCCAGGACAGGCGTGTGATCAGTGTGGTGTAGGCCTCGTCCTTGCCGCTGGCGTAGATGGCTGTCAGCCAGGACGCCGACGCCACGGCGATCAGGGCCGCCACCGCCAGCGCCAGCACCGCGAGGCTGAGCAACCGTTGGGCGTACGCCTCGCCCCGGTCCGCGTCGCTCTTGCGCCGACGGACCAGCACCGGGATCAGCACACTGGTCAGCACCCCGCCGAGCAGGAACTCGTACACCTGGTTGGGGAGGAAGATGGCAGTCGTGTAGGCGTTGCCGATCAGGTTGCCGAGGGCGGCGCCGATCATCAGGTTCCGGATGAAGCCGGTGCCCCGGCTCACCAGACTGCCCACGGCCATGATCGCGCTGTTGGCGGCGGCGCTGGTCTCGCCGACGACCTCGGGTGGGGGTGCCGTCGCCTCCACCCCAGGCTGGTTCAGCGGCTCCGCGGAGATGAAGACCGCCCCGTCAGCCGGCGGCACGTTACCGTCCGGCGTGGCGTTGGCGCTGCGGTAGAGCCCGCCGCTCATCTCCAGCCTCCCAGGGGTACGTCGAGTCGGGCACCGACCCGCACGCCACAGACCATAGTCAACCCCCACCCGTTACCCGCGCCCGGCGGATCGGATCACACCCCGGCCCGATAAGCTGGCGATCCCATGTCCGAAGCCTCCGCTCCTCACGCCGCCGACCGCCGCGAACTCACCGCCGCGCAGCGCAACGCCGTCGCCGAACTGCTCCGGGTGTCCCCGGTCGCCGACGAGTTGGGCCGCCGCTTTGTCCGCGCCGGTCACGAGTTGCACCTGGTGGGCGGTTCGGTGCGGGATGCCCTGCTCGGTCGACTCGGGGACGACCTCGACTTCTGCACCGACGCGCACCCCGACGAGACCCTGCGGATCATCAAGGGCTGGGCTGAGTCGATCTGGGAGACCGGGCGGGAGTTCGGCACCATCGGCGCCCAGCGAGACGGCCTCCGACTGGAGATCACCACCTTCCGCGCGGAGTCGTACGACCAGGTCAGCCGCAACCCGGTGGTCGTGTACGGCACCAGCCTCGACGAGGACCTGAAGCGGCGCGACTTCACGATCAACGCGATGGCGGTCAGCCTGCCGGACCACCGGTTCACCGACCCGCACGGTGGGCTGGACGATCTCTCGGCGAAGGTGATCCGTACCCCGAGCACGCCTGGGGAGTCGTTCGGCGACGACCCGCTGCGGATGCTGCGGGCTGCCCGGTTCGCCGCCCAGCTGCGTTTCGCCGTGCACCCGGACGTGCACCGGGCGATGACCGAGATGGCCGCCGACCTGGACCGGATCACCGCCGAGCGGATCCGCGACGAGTTCACCAAGCTGCTCTGCGGCGCGGACCCGATCACCGGGCTGCGGCTCCTGGTCGACACCGGGCTGGCCGAGCGGTTCCTGCCGGAGCTGACCGGGCTGAAGCTGGAGATCGACGAGCACGCCCAGCACAAGGACGTCTACGAGCACACGTTGACGGTCGTCGAAAACGCGGTCTCCTACGAGGAGGAGGGCTGCGACTTCATCCTGCGGATGGCCGCCCTCCTGCACGACGTGGGCAAGCCGGCGACGAAGGCGGTCGGGTCCGACGGCCGGGTCAGCTTCCACCACCACGAGGTGGTCGGCGCCCGGCTGACCAAGGCCCGGATGAAGGCGATGCGCTACCCCAAGGACGTCACCGCGCAGGTGACCGCGCTGGTCGCGCTGCACCTGCGCTTCTACGGGTACGGGCGGGGCGAGTGGACCGACTCGGCGGTGCGCCGCTACGTCGCCGACGCCGGTGACCTGCTGCCCCGACTGCACAAGTTGACCCGCTCCGACTGCACGACCCGCAACCGGCGCAAGGCCGCGCAGCTCGCGGCGGATTACGACGCGCTGGAGGATCGGATCGCGCGGATCGCGGCTGAGGAGGACCTGGCGCGGGTTCGACCCGACCTGGACGGCAACGCGATCATGGAGTTGCTCGGCGTACCGCCGGGGCCGGTGGTCGGGCGGGCCTGGAAGCACCTCAAGGAGCAACGCCTCGAGCAGGGTCCGCTGGACCGTGACGCCGCCGAGGCCGAGCTGCTGCGCTGGGCCCGCGCCGAGGGCATCCTCGGCTGACGCGCTCAACGCGATGCTGGTCAGGTAGCGCGATCCGCGGTGAGGTGGCGGGAACCGTCACTTCAGGACGTGGCCGACGGCGATGCTCAGCTGTCCGGTCGACGACGAAACGCGAGCGGATCGACCGAATGGCTGAGGTGTAGCGCTTTCATCGTCGTCCATGATGACTGGGCGTCCGTCGGCTACCGGTGCATTGACACCGCCGCCGACCCCACCGCCCGTCCGCCGTCCGGACTGGACGGGCGACGATCAAACGGGGAGATCACCTAGTGAAACGCCGTGGCGTAATACGCCGCTCGGCGGTGGCGAGCGTTGCTCTCGCCTCCGCAACCATCATCGTCACCGCTGCGACCGGTGGGGCCGCCATGGCCGAACCGACCGCTCCGTTGGCACCGAAGCCCGCCAGCAAGTTGACCGCTCCCAAGCAGGACGGCCGGTTGGCCAAGGCCAAGCCCGCCGAGGTCGTGCCGGGTCGCTACATCGTGGTTCTCAAGGACAAGAAGACCACGCCCGCCAAGATCAAGGCCGCCGCTTCGGCTCTGGCCAAGGAGAACGGCGGCAGCGTCCGCCGGCTGTACAGCAGCGCCGTCAACGGCTACTCCGCCGCGATGACCGCGAAGCAGGCAGGCCGGCTGGCCGCCGACCCGGATGTCGCATCCGTGGAGCCGGTGGTTCGCGTCCACGCGAGCGGAACGCAGAGCTCGCCTCCCTCCTGGGGCCTGGACCGGATCGATCAGGTCTCGCCCAAGCCGAATGGCAGCTACACCTACCCCAACACCGGTGCCGGGGTGAAGGCGTACATCGTCGACACCGGCATCGACATCAGCCACACCGACTTCGGTGGCCGTGCCTCCAACGGCTACGACGCGATCGAGCGGGACAATGTGGCGCAGGACTGCCACGGTCACGGCACGCACGTGGCGGGCACCGTCGGCGGCACGAAGTACGGCGTGGCCAAGGACGTGAGCCTGGTCGCCGTCCGGGTCCTCGACTGCGATGGTGCTGGCACCACCGAGGAAGTCGTGGCCGGGATCGACTGGGTGACCGCCAACGCGCAGAAGCCTGCCGTGGTCAACATGAGCCTCGGTGGGCCGGAGAACCCGGACTACCCGGCGATCTCCATGGCGGTCAGCAACTCCATCGCCACCGGTCTCACCTACGCGGTGGCCGCCGGCAACGACGCGGACGATGCCTGCTACTACACCCCGGCCGGGGTGTCGGCGGCGATCACCGTCGGCGCCACCGACAGGTTCGACCGTCGGGCCTCGACCGAGTACTTCGATTCGAACTACGGTCCGTGTGTCGACGTCTGGGCTCCGGGCGTGGACATCGTCTCCGCGGCGAGCGGAACCACCAACGGGTCGGTGGCCTTCAGCGGGACCTCGATGGCGGCGCCGCACGTGGCCGGAGCCGCTGCGCTGCTGCTTCAGTCGAACCCGACGTGGTCCCCGAACCAGGTGCGCAACACGATCGTGACCCGGGGGCTCGCTGGCGCTGTGTTGAACCCGCAGGGCGGGGTGGACCGTCTGCTCAACGTCGCGGCGGCTCTGTCTCCCGCGCGTACCGCGCACGGTCTGCTGGCGCGTTCCAACGGCTATTTCGTCTCGGCTGACGGTGCGGGCAGCAAGCCCCTGGCCTCCGTCGGCCCGGTGCTGGGCGGCTGGGAGAAGCTCGACATCGTCGACCTCGGCAGCGGCCTGGTCGCACTGCGGGCGAACGTCAACGGTAAGTACGTCAGCGCCAACGGTGCCGGCAGCAAGCCGCTGATCTCCGCTGCCGCGTCGGTGAGCACCTGGGAGAGGTTCCAGCTGGTTCACCAGACCGACGGCACCGTGAGCCTGAGGGCCACTGTCAACAACAAGTACGTCAGTGCGCCCAGCAACGGTGGTCCGCTGATTGCCAGCGCGACGAACGCCAGCACCTGGGAGAAGTTCGACCTCGAGACGAACCTGCTCGTCAGCTTCAAGTCCTCCGCCAGCGGCAAGTTCGTCTCCGCTGACGGTGCCGGAAGCAAGCCGCTGATCCCGGTGGCCACGAAGGTCAGCACCTGGGAGAAGTTCGAGCTGTACGACCTGGACTACAACGGCTACTTCGGCCTGCGTTCGCTGGCCAACGGCAAGTTCGTCTCGGCGACCTCCGCCGGATCGAAGCCGATGGTTGCCTCGGCCGCCGGAATCAATGCTTGGGAGGCCTTCACCTTCTGGCACCGGGGTGTCGGGACCACGGACGGGTCGGGCTGGATCTACGCGAGCGTCGACGGGCAGGCGGTCAGCGCCGGCAGCGCCGGCACCAGCCAGCTGATCCCGAACAAGGACTTCGACTTCTGGAGCGAGGACTTCGGCCTTTCGGCGGGCGAGCGTTTCGTCCTGGGCCTCGCCTGAATTAGCCACCGAATTACCACCGGCGCCCGCCGGCACCCCTCCCTTGGG
>NZ_JBEYSL010000096.1:0-16045 GCF_040642735.1 Micromonospora sp. NPDC047753
GCGCGGGCCGTCCCCGGCGAGCGGTGACAGCGGTGCTGTGAGCCGACCCGGTTGTCACAGCGGGACCCTCCGACGGGCCGGCGCTGCGCTCGGCCGGTCAGGACGCGCCGGACGACGACGCCGCACCGGGTGCCCGTTCCGAGGAACGCCGGCAGACCCGTGAACGACGTCGCCTGCGCGCGGCGGTGTTGGTGCTGGTCAGCGTCGTGCTGCTCGGCGCGGTGCCGCTCTTCTTCGGGCTCCGGACGCTGAGCCGTGACCCGGTCTTCGACAACCTGGACCAGCTCGGCGTGCCCGGCTGGGCGGCCGCGAAGACGGTCGACGACGTCAGCGGCAGCCGCTGGTGCCTGCTCGACTGCCGGCTGCGTGAGCGCACCGTGACCTCGGAGAAGGCGCCCAAGGAGACGGCGCAGGTCTACGAGGACGCGCTGCGGCGGGACGGGTGGCAGCCGTGGAAGGTGAGTCGCTGCCCGGAGCAGGAGACGAAGGGCAGCTACACCTGCTGGCGTCGCGACGAGTTGACCCTCGACCTGTGGGTACGCGAGCCGACCTGTGTGCCGCCGCCGGTGGACGGCGAGCCGGCGACCGTGCCGTCCGGCGACCCGTCGGCCGCTGCGACCGAGTGCACCGGCTCGTTGGTGTCGGTGAAGGTGCGCAATGCGATCGACGACGAGCGGACCAGGCCGCAGCCGACCACCGACCCGTCACTGACCGGTGAGGATCCGTTCCCGACGGTCAGTGCGGATCCGCTGGGTGAGCTGACACCCTCACCGTCCTGAGCCGGTCTCCATCACGGACGGTAGGGTCTGGGGCTGGCGGGCACGCCCGCTACCGGTGAGCGCCGACGGCTCGGCGGCCGGTACGGGTGGCATGGTTGTGCGTTCCGGGGACGTCGGGTCCTGCGGAACTCTGCTTGAGGAGGACAGGCGTGGGCGACATTGGAGCGATAGCGGCGCTGATCGCGGCATCCGCGTTCGCGGTGCTGGTGCTCATCCTGACGCTGCCCATCCTGCGGCTGCGGCACACGGTTGACGCCACCACCCGCATGATCAACGACCTGAATGATCGGACCGCACCGCTGCTCGGTGACGTGAACACCACTGTGAAGAACGTCAACACCGCGCTGGAGCAGGTGCAGATCTCGCTCGACGGTGTGAACCTCCAGCTGGCGAAGGTCGACACCATGACCAGTCACGCGCAGAACGTCACCGCCAACGTCGCCAATCTGGCCACCGTGGTCTCCGCCGCGGCCGCCAACCCCCTGGTGAAGGTGGCCGCGTTCGGCTACGGCGTGCGGAAGGCCGCCGCCGGCCGCCGGCACGCCGAGACCGAGCGCGAGGTACGCGACACCATCAAGCAGCAGCGGCGGGCCGCGCGACGCGGCAACAGCTGACCGGCCCGGCGCACCAGGAGGTAGCGGGACATGAGGCGCTTGTTCTGGCTCGGCATCGGGGTGGCCGTCGGGGTGATCGTGGTACGCAAGGCGACCCGGACCGCGCAGGCGTACACGCCGGCGGGCATCGCCAGCTCGTTGACGGAATCCGCTGGCGGGCTCGTCGAGTCGCTGCGTAGTTTCGTGGAGGACGTCCGGGTCGGGATGGCCGAACGCGAGCAGGAGATCCACCACGCGTTCGCCCAGGGCGAGGCGTTCGACGACAAGTTCGCCGACCTGCGGGAAGACCCGCGGATCGGCGATCGAGAAATCTTTCCGGAGGAACACCAGCGATGAAGACGGCGGAGATCAAGCGGCGGTACCTCGCGCATTTCGAGGCGAATGGGCACGCCGTGGTGCCGTCCGCTCCGCTGCCCGCCATCAGCGATCCGAACCTGCTGTTCGTCAATGCCGGCATGGTGCAGTTCGTGCCGTACTTCCTGGGTCAGCAGACGCCCGCGTACCAGCGGGCGGTGAGTGTGCAGAAGTGCATTCGTACGCCGGACATCGACGAGGTCGGTAAGACGAGCCGGCACGGCACGTTCTTCCAGATGAACGGCAACTTCTCCTTCGGTGACTATTTCAAGGCCGGTGCGATTCCGCTGGCGTGGGAGTTGTCCACGAAGCCGATCGCCGAGGGTGGGTACGGGCTGGATCCGGAGCGGATCTGGCCGACGATCTACCTCGACGACGACGAGGCGTACGAGATCTGGCGGTCGGTGGGTGTGCCGGCAGAGCGGATCGTGCGTCGGGGCAAGGCGGACAACTTCTGGTCGATGGGCATTCCCGGGCCGTGTGGTCCGTCGTCGGAGCTGTTCTACGACCGGGGCCCGGAGTATGGGCGTGAGGGTGGTCCGGCGGTCGACGAGGACCGGTACATGGAGTACTGGAACCTCGTGTTCATGCAGTTCGAGCGGGGGCCGGGCACCAACAAGGAGGACTACCCGATCCTGGGTGACCTGCCGGCGAAGAACATCGACACGGGCATGGGCCTGGAGCGGATGGCGTCGATCCTGCAGGGTGTGGACAACCTGTACGAGATCGACGAGGTCCGGCCGATCCTGGCGCGGGCGGCCGAGCTGACCGGGAAGCGGTACGGGGCGCACTCGGGGCACGTGGCGAGTGAGTCGCACCCGGACGACGTGCGGTTGCGGGTGATCGCGGATCACGTGCGTACGGCGTTGATGCTGATCGGTGACGGGGTGACCCCGTCGAACGAGGGTCGCGGGTACGTGCTGCGGCGGATCATGCGTCGGGCGATCCGGTCGATCCGGTTGCTGGGGTGGCAGGAGCGGGCGCTGCCCGAGCTGCTGCCGGTGGCGCGGGACTGCATGGCGCCGTCGTACCCGGAGTTGGCGAGTGACTTCGACCGGATCGCGGACTACGCGTACGCGGAGGAGGAGGCGTTCCTGTCCACGCTGCGGGCGGGAACGACGATCCTGGACACCGCGATCGCGGAGACCCGCACGGCGGGCGGCTCGGCGTTGTCCGGGGCGAAGGCGTTCCAGTTGCACGACACGTACGGCTTCCCGATCGATCTGACCCTGGAGATCGCCGCGGAGCAGGGCCTCAGCGTCGACGACGAGGGGTTCCGGCGGCTGATGGCCGACCAGCGGACCCGGGCGAAGGCCGACGCGCAGGCCCGCAAGACGGGGCACGTCGACCTGTCGGCGTACCGGTCGGTGCTCGACGCGGGTGGTCCGGTGACGTTCACCGGGTACGGCGAGGTGTCCCGCGAGTCGACGGTGCGGGCGCTGCTCGGCGCCGACGGCCCGCGTCAGGCGGCGACCGAGGGCGACACCATCGAGCTGGTGCTGGACACCACCCCGTTCTACGCCGAGGGCGGTGGGCAGCAGCCCGACCAGGGCATGATCACGGTTGGTGGCGGGCAGGTCGAGGTGCTCGACGTGCAGCAGCCGGTGCCCGGTCTGATCGTGCACCGCGCTCGGGTGATCCGGGGCGAGGTACGCGCCGGTGAGGCCGGTTTCGCCGAGATCGACACGACGCGGCGTCGGGCGATCTCCCGGTCGCACACCGCCACGCACCTGGTGCACCAGACAATGCGCAACTTCCTCGGAGAGTCGGCCACGCAGGCCGGGTCGCTGAATGCCCCCGGTCGGCTCCGGTTCGACTTCAACACCCCGACCGGGGTGTCGCCGAGCGTCCTTCGTGACGTGGAGCAGCAGGTCAACGAGGTGCTGCTGGCCGACCTGGAGGTGCACGCCTTCATCACCTCGTTGGAGGAGGCGCGGCGCATCGGCGCGATGGCGCTCTTCGGCGAGAAGTACGGCGAGGAGGTGCGGGTCGTCGAGGTGGGTGACTACGCCCGGGAGCTGTGCGGCGGCACGCACGTGGCCCGCTCGGCCCAACTCGGCCTCGTGAAGATCCTCTCCGAGTCGTCGATCGGCTCCGGTGTCCGCCGGGTGGAGGCGCTGGTCGGCATGGACGCCTTCAGCTTCCTGGCCAAGGAGCACCTGCTGGTCTCCCGGTTGGCCGAGCTGTACCGGGTGCCCAACGATCAGGTCGCCGACCGGGTGGAGCAGACCGTCACCCAGCTTCGGGACGCCGAGAAGGAGCTGGAGAAGCTGCGCGCCCAGTTGGTGCTGGGTGGCGCGGCGGCGCTCGCGGCGCAGGCCAAGGACGTGCGCGGGGTCGCGTACGTGGGCACGGAGGCGCCGGAGGGCGCGGCCGGCAACGATGTGCGCACCCTGGCCCAGGAGATCCGCGGCAAGATCGACCCGGCGCGGCCGGCGGTCGTCGCGGTGGCGGCGCGGTCGAACGGCAAGGCGTCCCTGGTGGTCGCGGTCAACGCGGCGGCGCGCAGCCGGGGCCTGGCCGCGTCGGATCTGGTGAAGGCGGCGTTCTCCGGGCGCGGCGGTGGCAGCCCCGATCTGGCCCAGGGCGGCGGTCTGCCCGCGGCTGAGGCGCCGAACCTGCTGCTCACCGTCGAGAAGGCGATTACTGAAGCGTGACGGATCATCACTGTGAGTCAGGGCGGGCCGATTGGTCCGCCCTGGTTCGTACCCGGTCGGTGGTGACCGTCGGTGGCTGAGCTGACGCGCGGTGTGCGGATCGGTGTGGATGTCGGTCAGGTGCGGGTGGGCATCTCCCGCTCGGATCCGGACGGGATCTTGGCAACGCCGCTGGTCACGCTGGCCCGCGACCTCACGGCGGCGCCGGACGCGGTGCCGAGCGACCTCGCCGAGTTGGCCGCGTTGGTGGCCGAGCACGAGGCCGTCGGGGTTGTCGTCGGTCTTCCGGTCAATCTCGCCGGCAAGCATGGTCCTGCGGCTGTCCATGTGAAGGCGTACGCTGACCGACTGGTCGATGTGATAGCGCCTGTCCCGGTAACGCTCACTGACGAGAGGATGTCGACCGTGGTCGCTTCTCGTAGGCTTGCCGAGCGTGGCGTCCGAGGTAAACGTCAACGTGCGGTTGTCGATCAGGCGGCCGCGGTGGAGATCCTGCAGAGCTGGCTGGACGCGCAGCGGAGGCGGACGTAATGATCGACGATCTGGATCTTGGGTTCGACGATGCGGAGCGGGGGGAGAAGGGTCGGCACCGGCGCGGCTTCCGCAAGCGCAAGAGCGGGTCCGGCGGCGGTCGGGGCAAGACGTTCCTGGCTCTGCTGATGGCCCTGCTCCTGTTGGGCGGCATCGGCGGTGGCGCGTTCTACGGCTTCGACCGTATCCAGAACTACTTCGTCACCCCCGACTACGACGGCAGCGGGGCCGGTGAGATCACCGTCGAGATCAAGAGCGGCGCGCTGCTCGCCGACATGGCCGACGCCCTCGTGGCGGCCGACGTGGTCAAGAGCCAGAAGGCGTTCATCGAGGCGGCCGAGGCCAACTCGCGCAGCAAGAACATCCAGCCGGGCACGTACAAGCTGCGCAAGCAGATGAGCGGCGCGAACGCCGTGACCGCGATGCTCGACCTGAAGAACAAGATCGTCAACGGGTTGACCATCCCCGAGGGCCGCACCAGCTTCAACATCTACAAGCTGCTCTCCGAGAAGACCAAGATCCCGGTCAAGGACTTCCAGGCCGCCGCGAAGGACCCGGAGGGGCTCGGCGTCCCGGACTGGTGGTACACGCGCGGTGACGGCAAGAAGAGCGTCAAGTCCATCGAGGGTTTCCTCTTCCCGGACACCTACGAGATCCCGCCGAAGTCCACCGCCGAGAGCATCCTCAAGCTGATGGTGAACCGCTTCCTCTCGGTGACCGGTGAGATGAAATTCGCCGACCGGGTGCAGGAGGAACGCAAGGTCAGCCCGTACGAGGCGTTGATCGTGGCCTCGCTGGCCCAGGCCGAGGCGGGCAACAAGGACGACCTCGGGAAGGTCGCCCGGGTGGCCTACAACCGGGCGTACGGCGAGTTCCCGTGCAACTGCCTGGAGATGGACGTCACCGTCAACTACTACCTGGAGTCGATCGGTAAGCCGACCAAGTCGTCCAAGCAGATGACGGCGGCCGAGCTGGACGACCCGAAGAACCCGTACAACCGCAAGCTGAGGGGCATGATCCCCACCCCGATCAACAACCCGGGCAAGCAGGCGCTGGAAGGCGCGATGGACACGCCGACCGGCAAGTGGCTCTACTTTGTGGCCATCGACAGGGAAGGCCACTCGGAGTTCGCCGAGACGTACGAGCAGCACCAGCGCAATGAGAACAAGGCTCGGGAGGCCGGCATCATCTGACCGGCCGAATCATGCCGTAACGGCTCCCTTCCCATTGCGACCGCAATTGTGGTCGTCGCCGGGAAGGGAGCCGTTACGTTGTCAGTCCTGACGCGCAATTACTGCGTCATTGTCAGTGACTCGTGCCGGTCCACGTGCCGGTGCGCGGGTTGAGGAACGTCCACACGCCATTGCTGTTCTGCTTGCGCAGACCGAACGTGCGGTTGTAGCCGTAGTAGAAGTAGCCGGTCTGGGTGCTCGTGTCGAACCCGGTGTTGCGGTTGACAGCGCCGTACGCCTTGCCCCAGGTCTGCGGCCCGACGGAGCCGTCGATGCCGATGTTCATCACGTCCTGCCAGGTCCTGGTCTTGGCAGCGGTGTTGGAGCCGAACTCCCCGTCGATGAAGCTGGTGCCGACGGTGCCGCTCAGGTCGTCGGCCCAGACGATGGCCTGCCAGAGCCGCACGATGTTGCCCGATCGCACGCAGGAGCTGGAATTGCACAGCTGGTGGTTGTCCGACCAGCTGCCCGCTGCGGCGTCCGCCTTGGCGGGCGCGCCGATCATCAGCGAAAGGCTGAAGGCTGCGGCAATTGCGACCAGGGCACGCAGAATGCGTTTGTTCAAGGTTCCCCCCATTTTCAGATCGGTCGTACCGTCGCCGAAATGCTTTCACTCCCATCGATGAGCGTCAAGCGCTGGCCGCCCCGGGCGTGGTCCTCGACAGTGGGTCTCCGGTGGCTCGATCTGCCTGCTGGGTAGGGTCGATCCGAGGGTCCGTGAGGACGGAGACGTGATGCGGAACACGACAGCAGCGCAGGGTGGTGCGGGGTGACCGAGGCGAGCCGTAGGGCCGCGGTGCTGGGCAAGCCGATCGCGCACTCCCTCTCCCCGGTGATCCACACCGCGGGTTACGTCGCCGCCGGGCTGACCGGCTGGTCGTACACCCGGATCGAATGCGCGGCCGCGGAGCTGCCGGATCTGGTCGCCGGCCTGGGCCCGGAGTGGGCCGGGCTGTCGGTGACCATGCCGGGCAAGGAGGCGGCGCTCGCCGTGGCCGACGCCGCGTCGCCGGTCGCCGCCGCCGTCGGTGCGGCCAACACGTTGGTACGCCGTCCGGACGGCTCCTGGTACGCGGACAACACCGACGTCGCTGGCATGGTGCGGGTGCTCACCGACGCCGGTGTGACAGCCGGTGCCGCCGTGACGGTGCTCGGCGCCGGCGGGACGGCCCGCGCCGCGCTCGCCGCCGCCGCGCAACTGGCCTGCTCGTCGGTGACGGTGGTGGCCCGCCGACCCGAGGCGGTCGACGAGTTGCGCCCGGTGGCGGACGCGGTGGGTGTCGCGCTGACACCCGCTTCGTGGGCCGACGCGCCCCGGCGGCTCGGCACCGCCGACGTGGTCGTCTCCACGGTGCCGAAGGGGGTGGCCGACCCGCTGGCCGGCGCGGTGGCCTGGCGGCCGGGCGCGGTGTTCTTCGACGCGCTCTACGACCCGTGGCCGACGCCGTTGGCGACGGCCGCCGACGCGGCCGGTTGCCGGATCGTCTCTGGTCTGGATCTGCTGCTGGCCCAGGCGGTCGGGCAGTTCGAACAGTTCACCGGCGTGACCGCGCCGACGGCGGCGATGGCCGCCGCGCTGACTGCCGCTCGCGCCGGCTGACGGACCGAACAGGCAGCCGCACCGTCCTGGAGGCCGGCGGCTTTCCACGGGTTCCGTTGACTGCGCGCGTGCTCCACGGGCAAGGTGTGTGGCGGGCTTCAGTCGCGCCCCTGGCCAGAGGCCCTGATTTCCCCGAGGCGGTTCCTTAGCTGACGGTTAAGACGCGCTTACGGAAAACTGTCCTACCTGCCACATGTCCTGGTCATCGATACGCTGCTCACCGTTACGGACGCAGACACAGGGAGTTTCCTTGACCAGGCACGGACTGCACCGCATCACCCGGTTCCACTCCGGGCCCCGGCGTAAGGCGATTGCCATCGGCGTGGTCGGCGGTTCGGTGGTGGCCGGCATCGTGGCGACGATGATGCCGCTGCTCGCCAGCGACGACCTGTCGATCCGGGCGGCGGCCGACACCACCGCCACCGCGGTGTCGCAGGACGGTGACAACGCGGCCAAGTCGACGCTGGCCACCTGCGCGACGCGCTGCGACGGCAACCCGCGCGGTGGCCGCGAGGCGGTCATCGAGTTCGCGGTGACCACGGTGCCGTCCACCGCGGTCAACATCCGGGCGACCCTGCGGGTGCACGCCTGGCAGCAGTTCCCCGCCACGGTGACGGCGCACGCCTCGCCGCTGAGCGCCCGCGAGTCGCGGCCGCCGCTGACGTCGGCCGGTGCCGCACTGGACAGCGTGACCAGCGTGTCCAAGGGCTTCAACGAGTGGGACGTCTCCAAACTGGTCACCGGCAACGGCACCTGGACGGTCTCGTTGGCGCAGAGCGGCCTGGAGAGCCGGATCTACTGGGCGTCGGTCGAGAACCGCAACCCGGACCTGCGACCCAGCCTGCTGATCAGCTACGACCTCGGGTCCCGGCCGTCGCCGGTGACGCCCACCCGGCCGGCACCGCCGCCGTCGCCGAGCGCGTCGCCGACCTCCGCCTCGCCGAAGCCGTCGCCGACCATCGCCCCGACCCGGACGGCGACCCCGAGCGCCAGCGGCACCGTTCCGTCCGGCAAGTGTGGTTCCGTCTCGGACAAGCTCGTCCCGTCCTGTGGCGCCTGGTGGGGCATGTACTCGCCCGCCGGTGCAGCCGGCGGCTGGGACCACGGCAAGGCCGTCACCGATGTGGAGACTCAGGTCGGGCGCAAGTTCGACATCGTGCACCGCTACCACGACTTCTCCAACGCCGGCAGTAACGGCGCCTTCCCCGACATGTACGAGCAGCAGCAGATGCGCGAGGGCCGGCTGATGTTCTTCGCCTGGGAGTCCCGGGACTTCTCGGCCGGCACCACACTGAAGTGGTCGGACGTCTACGGCGGCAAGCAGGACGGCACCATCGACGCGGTCGCGGGTCGGATCAAGGCCGCCGGTGTGCCGGTCTTCATCGGTTTCGACCACGAGCCGGAGGACGAGCCGAACAAGGGCAGCGACGCCGATTTCGTCCGGGCCTGGCGCTACGTCCACGAGCGGTTCGCCAGCGCCGGTGCGACCAACGCGGTCTGGGTCTGGACGATGATGGGCTGGTCCGGGCACTACTCCCGGTACGCCGGCCTGTACCCGGGTGACCGGTACGTCGACTGGGTGGCCTACGACCCGTACAACTTCCACGTCTGCAACGGCAGCACGGTGTGGAAGAGCCCGAGCACGACGGTCGGTGGCTTCTACCGGTGGCTGGACGACAACGGCATCGGTGCCGGCAAGCCCCGGATGCTCGCCGAGTTCGGCACCAACTTCAACTCCGCCGACCTGGGCGCCAAGCAGCGCTGGTTCCAGGATTTCCCGGCGGCGCTGAAGGAGCACCCGAAGATCAAGGCGGCCATCTACTTCAACTCGGCCGGCATGACCAGCCGCACGTCGACCTGCGACATGACGATGAACCACGACGCCGCGGCGGTGGCCGGCTTCGCGAAGGCCGGCCAGGACCCCTACCTGCGGCAACCCACCGGAGGTAACCGCTGACGTTCGAAACGGGCTGACCGGACGACGTTCGCCGGGGGTCGCACAGCCGATCCTCCGGCGTTCTGTCGGCTTGCGGATTCATGCACCGCCCAATCGGCGGATTTTGTTTACCAGGCTGGACGAGGCACGCTACCTCGGGTTCTCATCCAATCTGGAGGCGCAGCGTGCCCAAACTCTCGCACTTGTGGCGTTTTGCAGGACGACGTCGTACTCGGGCGGGGATGGTCGCGTTGGCGATCATCGCCGCAGCTCTGGGCGTGCCCACGACCGCGTCGGCCGCTGTGGTACCGGTCCCGGCCACGGCGACTCTGGTGTCGGCGAACCCCGCCGACACGACCCCGCACGCCCGAGACGGTGAGACCCGTGCCTTCGCGCAGGTGGGCAACACGGTCTTCGTCGGCGGCAGCTTCACCCAAGTCCGGCAGACCGCGAGTTCCGCGTGGGTGACGCAGCGCTACCTCTTCGCGTACGACCGGACCACCGGCACCATGTCGACCACCTTCCTGCCGGTGCTCGACGGCGCGGTCAACACGCTCCTCGCCGGCCCCGGCGGCACGCTGATCGTCGGCGGCACCTTCAAGAACGTCAACGGCGTCTCCCGGAAGAACCTGGTGGCGCTCAACCCGTCGACCGGCGCGATCATCGACAGCTGGGTCGGGCGTTCCGACGGCGGCACCGTCCGTGACCTGGCGCTGCACGGCAACTGGCTGTATGTGGCCGGCGCGTTCAACTGGCTCAACGGCACCGCGCACGCCGGTCTGGGCCGGCTCAACGCGACCACCGGCGCGATCGACCCGAGCTTCAGCATCGACGCCACTGTGGGACGGCACGGCACCACGTCGTACGTCTGGACCATCGACGTCGCGCCGGACGGCGGCACCCTGGTCGTCGGCGGCAACTTCACGCTCGTCAACGACCTGCCGCGCAACCAGATGGCGTTGGTGGACGTCTCCGGGACTCCCACCCTGCTCGACTGGAGCACCGAGAAGTTCGCCCCGCCGTGCGCTTCGCCGACGACCTTCGTGCACTACGTGCAGGATGTGAAGTTCGGTGAGGACGGCAGCTGGTTCGTGGTCGGCACCAACGGCGGCGGCGGCTGGCCGACCGCGTACTGCGACGCCCTGGTTCGCTTCGAGACCGCCGCGCGGGGCAGCGGCCTGCTCGCGACCTGGGTCGACTTCACCGGCAACGACACCATCACCTCGGTCGAGGTCGCGGACAACGTCATCTACCTGGGCGGGCACTTCCGTTGGCTGAACAACCCGAACGCCAGCGACAACGCGGGTTCGGGCGCGATCGACCGGCTCGGCATCGCCGCCGTCACTCCGGCGACCGGCATGCCGGTGAACTGGAACCCGCGCCGTAGCGGCAGCGCCTCGATGCCGTCGGGCACCAGCAGCTGGGGTTCGTCGGTGCCAGTTCTCTGGCGCGGCTCGGACGGCCTCTACTTCGGGCACAACTCCGATGGCATGGGCGAGGAGTACCACGGCCGGCTCGGTATGTTCCCGCTCGCCGGCGGACGCACCTTCACCGCGAAGAACCCGCCGTCGGCCACCACCGGCAACCTCTACGTCGGCACCGCCTCGGGCACCGTGGCGAAGGTGCCGTTCAACGGCACCGAGCTGGGCACCGCGACCAGCGTCAGCCAGCCCACGTACACGGCGGCCGGCGCGACGTGGCGGGTGGACGACCGGATCTACTGGTCGCACACGGTGGCCGGCACGCCCACCGGCAGTCGGATCGACATCTCGCTCTTCAACGGGGGCGCGATCGGCTCGCCGTGGGAGGCGTCCGGCTACAACGACTGGTACAACCCGGCGTTGCTGACCGGTGCCTTCTTCCTCGACGGCCGGCTCTACTACACCCGTACCGGGGCCAACAACCTCTACTACCGGTACTTCGAGATCGACGGCAACTACCTCGGCGCCACCGAGTTCGCCCTGCCGACCACGGGCGTGACCTGGTCCACGGTGCGGGGCATGGCCTGGGTGGGCGGCCGGATCGTCTACGGCTCCACCGACGGCACTCTGCGGAGCGTGCCGTTCGACCCGACGGCCGCGCCGACGGCGGTGGTCAACGGCACCACGGCGACGGTCATCAGCAGCGCGACGCCCGAGTTGTCCTGGTCTACCCCATCGACATTCTTCTCCGTACAGTAAGGGTCAACCGTTCGTAACGGAGCATCGGTAGATTGTTCACGTTGGGCCGGTGGCGGGTACCCACCGCCGCCGGCCCGCGACGGTGGGGGAGGGTCGTTGCTCGGCGCCGGTGGCATCCGAACGAGACGCGCGGTGCGTCTGGTCTTCGCGGTCAAACGCGGCTGGTATCAGCTCCGTTACCGACGGTTGACGCTCGGTCGAGACGTGGAGATCCGTGGCCGGATCCGGTTGCGGCGCGGTGTGCGGGTCACCATCGGTGACCGCACCCGGTTGAACAAACTCGTCCGCTTCGCCGGTCCCGGCGAGGTACGCGTCGGCGCGGACTGTCTGCTCAATGCCACCTGGATCGGCACCTGGACGTCGGTGACAGTGGGGGACCGCTGCCTCCTGTCGGACTGCGAGCTGCTCGACAACGACTTCCACAACCTGCCCCCCGAGCAGCGGCACGCACCGCCCGGCCCGCTCACCCGTGCTCCGATCGTTCTCGAGGACAACGTCTGGGTCGGTGCGCACGCTTTGGTTCTGAAGGGCGTGCGGGTCGGCCGGGACAGCGTCGTCGGCGCGGCGACTGTGGTCCGCACGGACGTACCGCCCGGCGTCGTGGTCGTCGGCAATCCTCAACAGACGGTGAAGAAGTTCCATGACTGATGCAGCGCCCGCCCCCTGGCCCACGGACGGCCCGTCCTCCGGCACCTCGCGTGCCGTGACACTGACCGACCTGCTGCGGGTGCCGATGCACCGGTTGCGGTTGGTCGCGGCGGTCGCCATGGTCGGCCTGCTCGCCGCGCTCGGCTATGTGCTGCTGGTGCCAGCGGCGCTGTCCGCGAGCGCCGTGGTCGCGGTCCGGCCGGTCGTGACAGACGCCTTCACCCCCAGCGGCGCGGGCGCCGACCGCGCGGTCAACATGAACGTGGAGAGCGGCATCGCCACCGGCACCGAGGTGGTGCAGCAGCTCGCCGAATTCGCCGGCGGCGACCCGCGCGACATCCGTGACGCGCTCGAGGTCGAGGTGCCCACCGGTGGGCAGATCCTGCGCTTCACCTACCAGGCGCGCGAGGCGCACCAGGCCGTGCAGAGCGCCAACAGGGCCGCCGAGGCGTACCTGAGCGTGCGCCGGACCATGTACGAGCAGCAGCGCGCCGAGATGCTGCGCTCCTACGACGCCAGCATCACCAAGGTCGCCGCCCAGCAGACCGCGTTGCAGAAGCGGGCGAACACCGCCAAGGACAGCGCCGCCGGTGACGCGCTGGTGGCCGAACTGGCCGGGATCAACAACCAGCTCACCCAGCTCAACGCCGCCCGTACCGAGATCGCCGCGGTCGACGTCAACCCCGGGTGGGTCACCCAGACCGCCGAGAAGGCGCTGGTCACCTCCGCCGGGCACCGGCCGCTCTACCTGGTCGCCGGCCTGCTCGGAGGCGCGCTGGTCGGCATCGTCCTGGCGTACCTCTGGGAGTCGACCGACCGGCGGGTCCGCTCGGTCGCCGACGGCCGGGAGGCCTCCGGCCTGCCGCTGCTCGGCACGGTGCGCCGGCCGGCGTTCCGGGGCAGCCCGCGGGCGGTCGACGCGGACATCCGGTACGTGGCGATGGCGGTCGCCGAGCGGGTCCGGCAGCCGGCCCGGGTGGCTCTGGTCACCGCCCGGGAGGACGCCACCCCGCTCACCGCCGGGCTCGCCGTGGCGCTCGCCGTCGACGGCCGGGAGGTCTTCGTCGCCGACGACAGCGGACGGATCGAGCGGCTACGGGCCAGCGTCCTCGCCGACCGGGGGCGACTGCCCATCGACCCGTCCCGGCCGCTGGTGCCCAAACCCCGGCCGGCCGGCAGCACACCGGCCGCCGGTGCCACCACGGAGAGCACGCCCGCCCGTCGGCCCTCCCCGCACCCGCCCGGCGCCCGCCCGTCCACCGACCCCGACGCCACCCTGACGCTGCCGAGGGTGGCGTCCGCCCGCCCGGAGAACAGTCGCGTCGTCACCCCCGACGAGGTTGTCGTGGGTGTGGGCAGTGTCCGGTTCGGCACCTGGCGGCAGGGCGCGGACCACGGCCTGGTTCTGTTCAACGCCCCGCCGGCCGAGTCCGACGAGCGTGGCGTGGCCGTGGCCCGGCAGGGCAGCGCGGTGGTGGTCGTGGAGCGCGACCGCACCCGGCAGAGCGACCTGCGGCGCCTGGTGGAGCGGCTGCGCGCCGCCGGGGTCACCCCGCTGGGCTTCGTGCTCACCCGAAACGGCCGGGCCTGAGCGTGTCGGTGACCCGCGCCCCGGCGACCGAACCACCACCCGGAGGCGCTCCGCAGGAGCCCGCGCCGGTGCCGCCGTCCGCGCCGCCGCACCTGCCGCTCTGGCCGCTGTCGATGATGTTCGGCCTGGTGCCGCTCTGGTGGTTGCTCGGTGCGTTCTACCTCGGCTGGCCGCTGCTGGGCGCGCTGCTGCTCGCGTTGCTGCTGACCCGGGGGCGCGTGCCGCTGCCGCCGGCGGTCGGCATCTGGCTGCTCTTCCTCGCCATCGTGGTGGTGAGTGCCACCCAGTTGTCGTCGCCCGCCTCGCTGCTCACGTTCGCCCTGCGGCTGGCCTTCTACCTGACCGCGCTGGTGGTCGGCGTCTACGTCTACGCGGCCGCCCGGGAACGCGCCAGCCTGGTGGCGGTGCTCACCCCGCTCTGCGCGTTCTGGTTCGGGCTGGTGGCGCTGGGCTGGCTCGGGGTGCTCGTGCCCCGGCTGGCCATGACGACCCCGATGGAGATGCTGCTGCCCGGTGGGGTGGCCGGCACCCCGTTCATCCAGGACATGGTGCACCTCACCACCGCTGAATACAGCGCCCGTTCGCTCAACCCGATCTATCGGCCGGCCGCGCCGTTCGCGTACACCAACAACTACGGCAGCGCGTACGCGATGACCCTGCCCTGCGTGGTGGCCTTCGCGATGCTGCGCCGGCAGGGGCTGCTGCGCTGGGCGCTGCTGGCGTCGCTGCCGCTGTCGCTGGCGCCGGCGTTCCTCACCCTCAACCGGGCGATGTTCCTCAGCCTCGGCGCCGGGCTGGCGGTGCTCGGGGTGCGGGCCAGCCTGCGCGGCAACGTCCGGGTGGCCGCCTCCATCGTCGGGGTCGTGGTGATCGGCGGGTTGGCCACCCTGTTCATCCCGATCACCGAGCTGATCAGCAGGCGGGTCGACTCCAGCGACACGAACACCGACCGGCTCTCGCTCTACACCGAGGTGATCCGCCGGGTGCAGGAGTCGCCCTGGTTGGGCTACGGCGCTCCGGTGAACGTCGACACGGTGTCGGCGGCCGCGCCGATCGGCACCCAGGGGCAGTTGTGGATGGTGCTGTTCAGCCACGGCGTACCCGCGCTGATCTGCTTCCTGGCGTGGTTCGTCGCCGCGGCGGTGATCTGTGCGCGGGCGACGTCGGCGGCCGGGCAGTGGCTGGCGGTGGTGCCGGTGGTCTGCCTCGTGCAGGTCCCGTTCTACGGCATGGCGAACCAGAACCTGGCGGTCGCGTTCTTCGCCGTGGCCTTCGCGATGGCCCTGACCGAACGTGAACGGCTGACCCGGCTGGCCGGGTCGTCGCCGACGCCCGCGCGGACCGCGCCGGTGCCCGCGTGACCGCCGCGACCCGACCGTCGGCCGGTGCCGACGAGGGCCGGCCCACGTCCACTCCCGCCGAGGATCAGGCAACGCCGTCGCCTGCCGAGGACACCGGCTCGGCCGAGACCCGCCGCAGCGCGCGCAGCGGTGTGGCCGGGCTGCTCGGCGCGGCCACCAGTGGCCTGTTCGGGTTCGTGCTGGCGGTCGTGATCACCCGCGGCTACGGCCCGGCCGGCGCGGGAGCGTTCTTCGCCGCGATCGGGGTCGTCACAGTGGCCACCGCGATCTGCACGCTCGGCGCGGAGACCGGTCTGATGTGGGCTCTGCCCCGCCGCACCGCCGGCGTGCGCGGCGACGCCGCCCGGGTGCTCCCGGTGGCGCTGATCCCGCCGCTGTTGACCGGGCTGCTGGTCGCCGGCGCGGGCGTGCTGGCCGCCGACGCTCTCGCGCCCCGGCTGCTGCGCGGCTCCGGCGGCCACGGCGTAGATTGATGTCTGACCGTGCCCGAGTGACCGGAATGCGTAGCCCGACTGGTGGGCTGGACGGCCCCCCACCTTGGCAGCACGGGGCCCGGTCGTCG
>NZ_JBEYSL010000097.1:0-16040 GCF_040642735.1 Micromonospora sp. NPDC047753
ACCGCGGCGTGGAACGAGACCACCGCGACGTGGGGCACCATGAACACCAAGTTCGCCGAGGTCGGGGAGAACCGCGAGCAGGTGGACGCCCGTCCCGGTGCCACCGGGACGGGCGGTGGCCGCCTGGGCGGTCGGCTCGGGCGCGGCGGCCGGATCCGCCTGGACAGTCCGCTCCGGCGCGGCGGCCGGATCCGCCTGGACGGTCGGCTCGGGCGCGGCGGTCGGTCCCGGCGGTACCGCCGCGCCGGTCGCTGTGATGGCGCTCGCCGTCGGGGACGGCCTCCCGGAACGGACGACGCTGGCGGTGCCGAGGGCAGCGGTGACGGCCAGCGCGGCCACCAGCCAGCCGAGGCCGGGACGAACCATCGTCAGGATCGACGCCCCGACGACCGCCGCAGCCGCCAGCGCCCCCAGCACCAGCGGACGGGCAGGTCCGGACGGCCCAGGCCAGCGGCGCTGGATCAGCGACGGGGGCCTGGGCGGGGCGGGTGCGACAGGCCACGCCTGAGGTCGGCCGGCGACCGGTGTGGCAGCCGGGCCGGGGCCGACGACCGGGGAGACCTGCGGCCCGGTCGGCCCGGTGGCCGGGAGAGGGGTACTGCCGGGGCTGGTCATGCTGCCTCTTCTCGGTGTGGCCCGTCGCACGGGATGGTGACCTGGATGCGGCAGCCGGGCCGGCCATCCCGGTGTGGTCCGCTCGGATCGAGGACACCGATCCGACCGCCGTGCAGTTCGACGACCCACCGGGCGATGGCCAGGCCGAGCCCGGTCCCGCCGCCGGCCGACCGGTCGCCGCGGGTGAAGCGCTCGAACACCCGGGAACGCTCCGCCGGTGGAATGCCCTGGCCCTCGTCGCTCACCTCGAAGCGGAGCTGGTCGCCGTGTTCCTCGGCGCACACCCGTACCGTGCCGCCCGATGGGCTGTGTCGGGCCGCGTTGTCGAGGAGGTTCGCGAAGACCTGGTGCAGTCGCCACGGGTCCGCGTGGACCGTCAGCGGTGTGGGCAGGTCCCGGAGCTCGAAGCGCACGTCCAGACCGGCACCGGACGCGTTGGCGGTGGCGTGCTCCACCGCCTCGTCGAGGAAGTCCCACACGTCGATGCGTACTCGCCGCAGCGGCACCACCCCGGCGTCGAGTCGGGACAGGTCGAGCAGGTCGGCGACGAGGTGCCCGAGCCGTTGGGTCTGGGCCAACGCCGAACGCAGCGCGGCCGGTTCGGGGTCGGCGACCCCGTCCACCATGTTCTCCAGCACGCCCTGCAACGCGGTGATCGGCGTACGCAACTCGTGCGAGACGTTCGCGATCAGCTCGCGTCGGCGCTGGTCGGCGGCGTGCAGGTCCTCGGCCATCTTGTTGAACGCCTGGGCCAGCTCGCCGACCTCGTCGCGGGAGGTGGCGCGCACCCGACGTGTGTAGTCGCCGCGGGCCATCGCGCCGGCGGCCGCCGTCATCTCGCGCAGCGGCGACGTCATCCCGTGGGCGAGCACCTGCGAGGTCACCAGCGCGATGCAGATGCTGGTTACCGCCGTGCCGGGCGGGAGCCAACCGATGCCGTACCAGAAGTAACCGATGGCCACGGCCCAGGACGCGACCAGCAGGACGCCGAGCTTCATCTTGATCGAACGGACGGGATCCAGTGGACGCGGTAGCACCCGTTCCAGCCAGTCGATCGTGCGGCCGATCACGAGGGCATCTCCAGGGCGTACCCGACGCCGTGGACGGTCCGGATCAGGTCGGCGCCGAGCTTGCGGCGCAGAGCCTTGATGTGGCTGTCCACGGTGCGGGTGCCGCTCCCGTCGACCCATCCCCAGACGTCGGCGAGCAGCCGTTCCCGGGGGAGCACAGTGCGGGGTCGTCCCGCGAGGTGGACCAGCAGGTCGAACTCGGTAGGGGTGAGGTGCACGTCCGCCCCGGCCCGGCGGACCCGTCGCTCGGCCTGGTTGATCTCGATGTCGCCGAGGCGGATGGCCGGCGGCGCGGGAGTGGCGGCGGCCCGCTCCATCCGACGCAGCAGGACATGCACCCGGGCGGTGAGTTCCCGCATCGAGAACGGCTTGGTGAGGTAGTCGTCCGCGCCGACCGCGAGCCCCACGAGCAGATCGGTCTCGTCGTCGCGGGCGGTGAGCATCAGCACCGGCACCGGCCGGTCGGCCTGGATCCGGCGGCACACTTCCAGTCCGTCGAAGCCCGGCAGCATCACGTCGAGGACGACGAGATCCGGCTGTCCGGCGTGGAACTGCGCGACCGCGCTGGGCCCGTCCGCTGCGATCTCCACCGTGAATCCCTCGGCCCGCAGTCGGGCGGCGATGGACTCGGCGATGGTCCGTTCATCCTCGACCACCAGTACCCGGCGTTCGTTCATGGGTCCTGACTGTAGGGAGCGGCCGTGGAGATCAGTGGTTTGCGTTGTGAATAACCTGTGGAGAACCGCGAACGGCTGTGGATAACTCGGGGATCATGCCGGCTGGCGTGTGGGAACTCCAGAGCCTCCCCGAGGACGACCAGGCCTACGAAGTCTTCAACGGGATGCGCTCCGGTCGGGCCGAGGCGGAGCCGAGCCAGGTGTGCGGGTTGCCGTACCAGCACCAGCCCAGCTTGGGTGCGCCCTGGCTGATCCACAGCGCCGGCACCCGCTTGTCGCCGCAGCGGGAGCCGACCAGCGAGAAGCACCGGTTGCTCGCCAACGCGGCCGGGTGCAGCGTGATGAAGGCGAGCCCCTCGTCGATGCTCAGCGGCAACCGGCCCTGAGCGGTGATCCCCTCCATGGCCGTGGCCGGGGCCAGATTGCGGAACTCCTCGCCCCGGTCGACGTCGAAGAGCAGGTACGCCGGACCGGCCGGGACCTCCAGTTCCTTGATCGGGTCGAAGCGGGGCAGGTCGTCCTCGGCGTAGTTCCGGTCGATGACGCCGGGCTTGCGCTTGCCGGCCAGCGTGGTGAGCCCCACCCGTTCCGGCACACCGATCAGGTCCCGGGTGATGACCAACAGGAACGGCACCCGGGCGTCGGTGGGCGCGGGCAGCCCGGCGGTCCCCTCGACCGCAGTGGCCCGCAGCGGCGCGACCAGGTCGCGGAAAGCGCTCTCGGTCAGCCCGGCGAGGGCGGGGTAACCGAGCTGCACCAGTCGGTCGAGTTGGCTGTCGAACTCGGATGCGGCGTCGAACGGGGTCTCGGTCACGGCAGGCCTCCCGGAAGTCGTACGGACTAGCGTACAACGTACGGTAGGGCTGTTGCCATTCCCGGCTCAGCGACTCCAGTCCTGCTTCGCGGCCCTGACCAGCTTGTCCTTCAACTCCCGGGTGTGCCGCCGGCTCACCGGCAACTCGGTGGAGTCGATCACCACCACGTAGCCGGAGTTGACCAACCGCAACTCCGCGATCAACTTCAACTGGACCAGGTACGACCGGTGCACCCGGACGAAGCCGGCATCGGCCCAGCGTTCCGCGAGCGTGGCCAGCGACACCCGTACGAGGTGCGACCCCTCCGCGGTGTGCAACCGGGCGTAGTCGCCCTGCGCCTCCACCCAGCGCACCGCCGAGCGGGGGAGCATCCGGGTGGTGCCAGCCAGCTCGATGGGGATGGTCGGGTCCTCCTCCGCGCGGGCCAGCGCCGCAGGGTGCGACGGCACCACCCGTGAGCCGATCACCCGGCGCAGCGACTCGGCCAGCCGATCGGCGCGCACCGGTTTCCGCACGTAGTCTGTGGCGCCCAGATCGAAGGCGTCCACCGCGCCGTCGTCGTACGCGGTGACGAACACGATCGCCGGTGGCCGGGCGAACCGGCGCAGCACCCGGGCCAGCTCCATCCCGTCCAGGCCGGGCATCCGGATGTCCAGGAAGACCACGTCCACGTCACCGTCGCGCAGCAGCCGCAGCGCCTCGGTGGCATCCCCGGCCGTGTGCAGTCGGGCCACCCGGGGGTCGGCCCGCAGGTGGTACGCCAGCTCGTCGAGCGCGGGCGGCTCGTCGTCCACGGCGAGGACGCGCAGGAAACCGGTCGCGTTCACCGCCCCCGTCCCGGTCCGCTCGCTCACGACCCTGCCCGTACGCCCGGGTGGAACTTCGGCACCCGCATGCTCACCTTCGTGCCCGAGCCCAACCCGGTCTCCACGACCAGGCCGAACCGGTCCCCGAAGACCGAGCGCAACCGCTCGTCGACGTTGGAGAGGCCGACGTGCTGGCCCGTGTCCTCACCAGGGTCGCCCGTGCCGTGGGCCAGCTCGGCGATGCCGGCGGTCAGCGTGGTCGGATCCATTCCCACTCCGTCGTCCTCCACCGTGATGTGGCATTCGGCGCCCGCGTCCCGGGCCTCGATGCTCACCATGCCCGTGCCCGGCTTGCGGGACAACCCGTGGCGAACCGCGTTCTCCACCAGCGGCTGGAGGCAGAGGAACGGCAGCGTCACCGGCAGCACCTCCGGGGCGATCTGCAACCGCACCTGCAACCGGTCGCCGAACCGGGCCCGCTCGATGGTCAGGTAGCGGTCGATCGACCGCAGCTCCTCGGCCAGCGTGGTGAACTCCCCGTGCGCCCGGAACGAGTACCTGGTGAACTCCGCGAACTCCAGGATCAGCTCCCGGGCCCGCTCCGGGTCGGTGCGGACGAACGAGCCGATGGCGGTCAGCGCGTTGTAGATGAAGTGCGGGCTGATCTGCGCCCGCAGCGCACGGATCTCGGCGCGGGCCAGCCGCTCCCGCGACGAGTCCAGCTCGGCCAGGGCCAGCTGGTTGCCGGCCCAGTGCGCCGTCTCCAGGGTGGCCTGCACCAACCCCGGAGGCGGCGGGCTGTCGGCGACCGCCACCAGCGCGCCCACCACCCGGCCGTCGGCCCCCAGCAACGGTGCGACCACCGCCCCGCGGACCGGGCAGTCGACCCGGTCGCAGTGCAGTTCCTGCTCACCCAGCACCGTCGAGCGCCCGCTGCTCACAGTCCGCTGCGCCGCCGCGAGCAGTTGCTCCCCGTGGTGCGTGCCGCGCCCGTCGAGGGCGAGCAGTCGGTCGGCGTCGGCGAGCGCCAGCCCGACCGCGCCCACCAGCGCCCGCAGATGCCGTACGGCCTTCGCCGCGCCCGCCTCGCTCAACCCCGCCCGCAGTGGCTCGGCGGCCAGGCCGGCGGTGTGCAGCACCTCGTAGGTGGCCCGCTGGGTGGCGGTGGCGATGCCACGGCGGGCCCGCAGCCGCAGCACCGCCAGCAGGGCCGCGGTCAGCGCAGTGACGAGTGAGACGACGCCGACCACGGCGGAGAGGTTGGCAGCCACGCAGCGATCCTCGCCCCTGCGAGCCGGCGCGCCAACCCTCTAGTACGCGCCCTTTCGGGCGAGCACCACCCCGACGGTGCGCCACAGGATGCTCAGGTCGTACGCCAGCGACCAGTTGTCGACGTAGTAGAGGTCCAGTCGGACCGACTCGTCCCAGGACAGGTCGGAGCGGCCGGAGACCTGCCACAGCCCGGTCATGCCGGGACGGACCAGCAGTCGGCGCCGCACGTCACCCAGGAAGTCACCGTCGTCGGCCGGTAGCGGGCGGGGCCCGACCAGCGACATCTCGCCCCACAGCACGTTGATCAGCTGCGGCAGCTCGTCCAGCGACGTGGCCCGCAGGAAGCGGCCGACCGGGAAGACCCGAGGGTCCTCCTTCATCTTGAACAGCATGCCGTCGGTCTCGTTCCGATCGACCAGGCTGGCCAGCCGGTCCTCGGCGTTGACGTACATGGTCCGGAACTTCCACACCCGGAACGTGCGCCCCTCGTGCCCCACCCGGGGCTGGCGGAAGAAGACCGGCCCGGGGTCGGAGATCCGGATCGCCACGGCGATGGCCAGGAAGAGCGGGATCAGCAGCAGCAGTCCGAGACCGGCGGCGACCCGGTCCATCAGGTTCTTGGCCAGCAGCGCCGGCCCGGAGAGGGTCGGCTCCTCGACGTGCAGCAGCGGCAGACCCTCGATCGGCCGGATGTGCACCCGGGGGCCGGCGATGTCGGTGAGCTGCGGGGCGACCACCAGGTCAACGCCGGAGCCCTCCAACTGCCAGGCCAGCCGGCGCAACTCGCCAGGCTCGGCGCTGGCCGACCCGCAGACGGCGATGGTGTCCCCACCGACCTCACGGACCAGGGCCAGGACGTCGCGTCCGGCGTACACCGGAACCGGGGTCGGCATGCCCCTGGCCGCCGCGTACCCGTCGGTGATGTGGATGGCGACGGGCATGAGCCCGGCGGCCGGGCTGCGGGTGACCGCCGCGTAGACCTCCAGGCATTCGGGCAGGGTGCCGACCAGCACCATCCGGTGAGCGGCCTGGCCGGCCCGCCGCCGGATGTAGTGCAGCGCCCACCGGGCCACGAAACGGCCCCACAGGATCAACAACGTCGCGCCGACCAGCGCCGTGCCCACGGTGAACCGGGAGAGCTGGGTGACCGTGGAGAAGGCAAGGAAGGAGACGCTCGCGGCCACCGTCACCGATGCCCGGATCACCCGTTTGAACTCGTCCGGGCCGAGCCCCAGGTAGCGCCGGTCGTAGGCCCGGTTGCTCCAGAGGATGACCACCCAGCCGAGTGGAAGTAGCAGGTAGGAGACGGTGTGGAACCACGTCGGGTCCTGCTGGGTCCCGGAGAACCCGGAGGCGGCCTGGTCGAAGAGCTGGATCGCGATCCAGCTGGCGAACGCCGCCGCGCCGAAGTCGAGCAGCAGCAGAGTCGCGATGTAGGGGCGGTGCCAGCGGGAGACACGGCGTCGCGACCTCGTCCACGCCGACCGAGGGACGCCGTTGTGGGACGGCGGCGTCGGCGGCTGGATCTCGAAGCTGTCGACGTGCCGCACGAGTCTGCTCCGGCCTTCGTTGGTTACCGGGCGCTGGAGGCTTGCCGTCACCTCACCCATGTCCTCCCGCATGACACGGGCCGCTCACTCGGCGTGAAGGCCCGGGTCGCCCACCGTCCCAGTCTCCCACGCGGGCTCCGACCGGTCGTCGCCCCGAAGGAGATTGGCGACCGCCGGTGCTGGCGGGATCTGGCCGGCTCCGCACCATTTCAGAAGCCGGGGACCGGGCCACTATACCGATGGATACGCGCGTGGCCAGAACGGCGGACCGGAGCTTTCACTCAGTGAGGGCGATTCCGCTCCGTAGTCCTGAAGTGGAATTACTCACCGTACGAGGCGAGACAACCGACGGTCAGCGAGTGGTTTGCCGCCGGTCTGGCACGTCGGACAGTACTGGAGGCTGGAATCGGCGAACGACACCTCGCGCACGGTGTCCCCGCAGACCGGGCAGGGCAGACCGGTGCGGGCGTGCACCTTCAGCCCGGAGCGCTTCTCGCCCTTCAGCTCCGCGGCCCGCTGACCGAGGGACCGCTCGACAGCGTCGCCGAGAACCTGTCGGGTGGCGGCGTGCAGGGTGGCGATCTGGGAGTCGGTGAGCCGATCGGTGATCGCGAACGGGGACAGCTTCGCGGCGTGCAAAATCTCGTCGGAGTACGCGTTACCCACCCCGGACAGCACCGACTGGTCGGTCAGCACCCCCTTGACCTGCCCCCGCCTGCTCCGCAGCCGCTCGGCGAAGAGGGGCAGATCCGCGGCGAGCGCGTCCGGGCCCAGCTTGGCCACCCCGGGGACCGTCGCGAGGTCGGTGACCAGATACGCGGCCAGCTTCTTCTGGGTGCCGGCCTCGGTGAGGTCGAAGCCGGAACCGTCATCCAGGCGTACCCGCACCGCGATCGGGCCCTTGCCCGGACGGAGCGGCGTGGTGGCGGGGAACGCCTCCCGGTAGTGCAGCCAGCCTGCCCGCGCCAAATGCACCACCAGGTGCAGGCCACCCTCGAACAGGACGTCGAGGAACTTTCCGTGCCGACCGGCGTCGACCACCGCCCGGCCGGCGACCTCGGTGGGTGCCGGCTCGTACGTCTTCAGGGCGCTGATCGCGGCGATCTCCAGCCGATCGACGCGCCGCCCCACCGCGCGCTGACGCAGGTAACCCGCGAGCGCCTCAACCTCCGGTAGTTCGGGCACGACACAACGGTAGCCTTCTTTCCCGTGAGCGTGAGGAATGAGCTTGCGAGTTTCCACCGCGAGCGCGAGGAGTGAGCTTGCGAGCCCCGCAGTCGCGAGCAACAGTCGGCACAGCCGCGAACGAGAGGCAAGCTCCGTGAGAATCGTGGTGGCACACAACCGGTACCGGGAAGCCCAACCCTCTGGTGAGAACACCATCGTCGACTCGGAGATCGCCCAGCTCACCGCCGCTGGCGTCGAGGTGCTGCCCTTCATCCGCAGTTCGGACGAGATCCCGTCGATGTCGAAGTCGGCGAAGGCCCTGCTGCCGATCTCGCCGATCTGGGCGCCCCGCGCGCAACACGACCTGAGCCGCCTGCTCACCGAGCACCGACCGGACGTTCTGCACCTGCACAACCCGTACCCCCTGATCTCGCCCTGGGTGGTTCGGACCGCGCACCGGCACGGCGTGCCGGTGGTCCAGACGGTGCACAACTACCGGCAGGTCTGCTCGTCGGGGATCTACTTCCGTGACGGCGTGATCTGCCAGGACTGCAAGGGTCGGGCATTGGGTGTGCCCGCGATCAAGCACCGCTGCTACCGCGACTCGGCCGTGCAGAGCGCGCTGATGGCGACCACCCTGGCCGTGCACCGGGGCACCTGGCGCTCGGTGGACCGGTACATCGCGCTCACCTCGGCGATCGCCGATCACCTCCGCGACTACGGCATTCCGGACGAACGCATCGTGGTGAAGCCGAACTCCGTACCCGACCCGGGTCGGCCGGCGCCGCTGGGCGACGGGTTCCTCTACATGGCCCGACTCTCTCCAGAGAAGGGCGTCGACCTGCTGCTCGACGCCTGGCGCCGGCACCCGGTGGGTTCGCTGGGCACGCTGCGGGTGGCCGGTGACGGCGAGCTGCGCCCGCTCGTGGAGGCAGCCGCCGCCGAGCGACCCGACGTGGTCTACCTCGGTCAGCTCGACCGGGCCGGCGTGCAGGCCGCTGTCGAGGCGAGTGCCGTGGTGATCGCCGCCGCGATGTGGCACGACGTGCTGCCCACCGTGATCATCGAGGCGTTGGCGAGCGGCCGACCCGTGCTCGGGACGGCGCTGGGCGGCATTCCGTACCTGGTCGGGGCCGACGCCCCGCACGAGCCCGCCGGCACCGGGCCCGCCGCGATCGCCTCCGCCGTCGCCGGCCATGCCCCGCCACCGGCAGGTCCGCCTGCGGTGCCGGCCGGCCTGGTCACCGGCACCGCCGGCTGGGTGGTCCCGCCGGAAGCGGCCGCGTTGGCCGCCGCGCTCCCGGTCGCGCGAGCCGGTGCCGCCGCGCTCTCCGCACCGGCCCGGCTGCGGTACGAGCAGACGTTCCACCCCGACGTGGTCATCAAACGACACCTGGACATCTACGCCAGCCTGACCCGCCCTCACTGACCCCTGGACGGGTCAGCCAGGGCGCGTTGTCGGCGGAATTGTTCGAGGAGGGCGCTGTCGGCTTCGAGGTCGGGATGGTCGACCTGCCGGTCGAGGTCGACCACGTGTTCGAGTTCCCGGATCGCCTGGTCCAGGTCACCGTCCGCCCGGTGGACCATAGCGATGTTGTAGCGGGTGACGGTTTCGCCGGCTCGGTCGCCGACTTCCCGTTGGATGGGCAGGGCTTGGTGGTAGTGGTTGAGGGCCCGCCGCCGATCACCCAACCCGTCGTACACATGGCCGATGTTGTTCAGGGTGGTGGCTTCGCCGGCTCGGTCGCCGACTTCCCGTTGGATGGGCAGGGCTTGGTGGTAGTGGTTGAGGGCCCGCCGCCGATCACCCAACCCGTCGTACACATGGCCGATGTTGTTGAGAGTGGTGGCTTCGCCGGCTCGGTCGCCGACTTCCCGCCGGATGGGCAGGGCTTGGTGGTAGTGGTCGAGGGCCTGCTGTCGATCCCCCAAGGCGTTGTGCACGCTGCCGATGTTGTTGAGGGTGGCGGCTTCGCCAGTTCGGTCACCGACCTCCCGATGGACGGGCAGGGCTTGGTGGTAGTGGTCGAGGGCCCGCCGCCGATCACCCAACCTGTCGTACACATGGCCGATGTTGGCGAGGGTGCCGGCTTCGTTGCCCCGGTCGCCGGCGTGTTGGAACATGGTCAGGGCCTGCTGAAAGTCCTCCAGTGCCGGCCGGGGCCGACCGGTTGACGACCGCGCCCAGCCACGTTGGTAGAGGGCGCTGGCATCCGGGCCGAGGGTCAGGGTCGCGGTGGCCGTGACCTCGACCGCCGCGAACCGCGAGGTACGCAACCACACCCAACACACCCGGGCACCAGCATGCCGGGCGATCAGCGGCTGCCGACCGGCGATGGCAAGCCGATGCACCTCGACCCATCGGGCGACGTTCCTCGGGTCAGCGGCCATCGGGACCGGCGGGGTTGAGGACCCAGAGTTGGTAGAGGGACTGGGCGGCGGCGGCGCATGCCTCGATGTACTCGTCGTCGGTGATCAGAGGGCGAACGAGGGGGTGCAGGACGTTGGAGACGTAGTAGCGGGGCTGGCGGGTCTCGGGGTCGATGCCCTCTTCGAGCAGGCCGAGTTGGACGGCCCGCTGGATGTGCCGATCGGCGTCGGCGTGTTGGTGCATTGCGTGGACGGTGGCGGCGGGTACGGGTAGTTCGACGACGTTGATCCTGGCGAGCATGCGGCGGAGTTCGAGGGGCTGGGAGTCGAGCAGGTTGTCGGCCAGCACCGTCTCGCGGCGGAACCTGTCGGTCTCGTTCTCGATGGCGGTGAGCAGGCCATCGATGTCGAGGGCGGGATCGTTGACGATCCGGTTGAGCCAGTCGAGCAGGCGGGGATTGCCCGCTGCGGCCTGGATCGCCCGGTCCCGGATGGCCGGGTCGATGGCGGATTCGGGGCGCAGGTTGACCAGGTTGGCGATTTTCTTGGTCTGCTCGACGGGGCTGAGGGTCTCCAGAGCCGCGACGGCGACGGTGGTGCCGGCCGGGGTGGGGAAGCGGTAGCGGCTGGTGATGATCACGCGGCTCGGACTGCCGGTGTCGCGGATCGCACCGAGTAGGGCGGGCAGGATCTCGGCCATCGCCGGGGCGAGCACGCGGCTGCCGTCGTCGCGGATGTCGAGGTTGCCGGTCTCGAAGTCGTCGAACACGAACAGGCAGGGTGTTCTGCCGAGGAGCCCGTCGGCGTCGAGCAGGTAGCGCAGCCGGGTCGGGAGCGAAATCTGCTCGTTGTCCAGAAGCCTGCCGGCCTCCTCGGACTGCTCCCCGCTGTCGAAGCGGATCTTGGTGGTCAACTCACGGAACTTGATGGCGTCGACCTGGCCGTACCAGACGACATGCTGGTGGATGGGCATGCGTTCCAGGAGCCGGGAGGCGAGGCTGCTCTTGCCGAGCCCACCCATGCCGGCCAGCAGCAGGCCCTGCGCCGCGCCGGCAGTGTCGGCGGGTTGCCGGAGGGCACGCAGACAGCGCTGGATGATCCGCCGTCGGCCGACGAACTCGGCGCGGGACGCGACCCGGGACAGTTGGGTCTGCGGGTCCAGGAACTGCTGGTCGGCGGCGCGCACCTGCGACTGTCTGCGGCCCCGGGTGTGCAGCGGCGTGACCAGGGGCTTCAGCGGGGACCGGTCGGCATAGACCCGGAGCAGATGCCAGCAGTTGCTCTTCCTGTCGTGGAACAGGTGACGGCGAGCCTCGATGACGGCCTGGTCCAACGACCCGCCGTCGGCCAGCGCCTGGTAGAGAGCTGCGGCGAAATCGGTGGCGGAGACGTCTCCCACCGGTAGCGCCCAGCCCAGCACCGCAGGGGCGCCGGCGTCGACCAGGCTCTCGCTCATCGAGGGGAAAACCCCACCCCCGGGGGCGTCAGCGGTCAGGCAGCCGGAAACGAACACCAGTCGCGGCCAGTGTCCCTGCATCGCCTGGGCGATCTGGTCGGCCGTCGCCGTGGCGCGCCCGCCGAACTCGCCCTCCACCACGAAGACCGGCTCCCCGCCGTCGGTGGTGGCGTGCCCGCTCAGATGCAGCACATCGAAATGGTCGGGCCCGTAGGCGCGGCTCAGGAACCGGAGCCCGTCCAGGGTGCCGCTCTCCTCGACCACCAGATCGGTGCCGGTCCGTCGGGTCGCGGCGAGGATCGCCGCCTCCTCGGCCTCGAAGTTGAGCACCGGCTCGACGCCTTCGGGCGAGGCTGCCATGAACAACACCCGCAACGGCCGGTTCTTCGGCGTGACCGGGCTGGTCAGTGCCGCGTGGGTGCCAACCGCACGAACCGGCAACAGCGGTGCCCGCCCTGCCACGGTCAGGAACGTGCCCTCCCGGGCAAGCAGTTCCCAAGGCAGGTGCCGCAACCGCTCCTCGGCGGCGATCCGCAACACCGCCCCGGCAGGATGGGCCAGCATCGGGGTCAGCCACCGCTGATCGCCGTCGAGGAACTCCGCCAGCCTCGCCCCCAGATCAGCCAGCCGGACCGCGCCGTACACCTTCTGTGCGTTGGCGTCACTGCTGTAGTCACGCTGTACCAGCGTGATCAGCTCATCGACCGCGGCCCGGTCCAGGTTGCGGGTCTGGGGTGCCGCGCCGTCGGCGGACAGCCGCAGCTCGTAGTAGTTCGAGGTCTGCGCGAAGACCTCCAGTTCGAAGGTGCCCATCTGCCCATCCCGTCGTGGCGGTCAGTTCAGTGCGGCTCGGTGCCTTCCTGCCGCATGGCGATCTCCAGCCGAGCCTGGCTGCCCTCGGCCAGCTCGATCCGGGTGCCGTCCGGCAGCAGCACGGTCACCGCAACGCCTTCCCGGCGGCGGGCGCTCCACCACTCGGCGATCGTCTTGGCCACCTCGACCCCGGAGAACACCAGCCCGATGACCGCGATCACCATCTCGGCCGACCGCTGCACCTGCACTGGCGACACGCTGTCGTCCGGCCCCATCGCCCCGATCAGCGTGGACCGCAGCTCCGCCGCCCAGCGCGCGGCCTGCGCCCCGGACACCTCCACTGTGGCGTTTCCCATCTCCCGCACCCTCCCCTGATGCGCCTGGTCAAGCCGGCCCAGGACCGCTGATCCCTGGCCCAGGCCGGGCGATCAACGGGTGGACCTTGGCGGCCACTGTACGTTTATTCGCGTCCTGTGGCCGCTCGGTAAACCCGGCTGACGGGTTTCCGACTCGCTGACCAAGTCCCGGCCATCGTGGGAAGAACAATGACGACCCATGCAACCGCGGTACACCGCTGGTGTGCCACGGTCCGGTCCGTGGACACGCCGAACAGGCAACCGGGAGCAGCGGGAAGGAAGAGCGAGGTGGTTCGGCATGGAGGATCGAGAACCGTCACCATTGCGTTCCGTCACCCACGCTGCGGCGACCGCCGTCGCCCGACATGTGGAGGTGCATCGGCTTGCTGTCGCCGGTCAGCAGCCGCTGATCGCCCGGCATGTCGGTGACCGGGTGTGTTGGGTGTGGTTGCGTACCTCGCGGTTCGCGGCGGTCGAGGCCATGGCCACCGCGACCCTGACCCTCGGCCCGGATGCCGGCGCCCTTTACCAACGTGGCTGGGCGCGGTCGTCGACCGGTCGGCCCCGGCCGGCACTGGAGGACTTTCAGCAGGCCCTGACCATGTACCAGCAGGCCGGCGAGCGGGCCAACGAAGCCGCAACCCTGAACAACGTCGGCAGCGTGTACGACCGGTTAGGGGATCGGCAGCGGGCTCTGGACCACTACCACCAGGCCCTGCCCATCCGGCGGGAAGTCGGCGACCGAGCCGGCGAAGCCACCACCCTCAACAACATCGGCCACGTGTACGACAAGTCAGGGCATCGGCAGCGGGCCCTCGACCACTACCACCAGGCCCTGCCCATCCAGCGGGAAGTCGGCGACCGAGCCGGCGAAGCCGCCACCCTCAACAACATCGGTAGCGTGTACGACGGGTGGGGGGATCGGCGGCGGGCTCTGGACCACTTTCACGAGGCCCTGCCCATCCGGCGGGAGGTCGGTGATCGGGCCGGCGAAGCCACCACCCTCAACAACATCGGCAGCGTGTACAACGCCTTGGAGGATCGGCGGCGGGCCCTGGACCACTTTCACGAGGCCCTGCCCATCCGGCGGGAGGTCGGTGATCGGGCCGGCGAAGCCACCACCCTCAACAACATCGGCGGCGTGTACAACGCCTTGGGGGATCGGCAGCGGGCCCTCGATCACTACCACCAGGCCCTGCCCATCCGGCGGGAGGTCGGTGATCGGGCCGGCGAAGCCACCACCCTCAACAACATCGGCAGCGTGTACGACGGGTGGGGGGATCGGCGGCGGGCCCTCGACCACTTCCACCAAGCCCTGCCCATCCGGCAGGAGGTCGGCGACCGGGCCGGCGAAGCCGTAACCCGCTACAACATGGCGTTGGTCCACCGGGCAAATGGTGACCTGGACCAGGCGATCCGGGAGCTCGAACACGTGGTCGACCTCGATCGACAGGTCGACCACCCCGACCTCGAAGCCGACACCGCCGTCCTCGAACAACTCCGCCGACAACGCGCGCAGGACGGCGAGACCGAACTGCCCTCGGGATCGTGATGATGGCGCGCAGGCGTCGGTAGTCGTTACCAGGAGGCTCGGGCGGAGAAGGCGATGCTCGCGAGCAGGAAGCCGCCGTTGACGATGGTGAAGGCGACCATCACCCAGAGGACCAGCGCGGGGGCCACGGCGAGCACCACGGCGGCCACGAAGATCACCGCGCCGTAGTCGCGGACCAGCTTCACCAGGCGCACCGGCAGCGAGGTCGAGGTGACCATGCTGGCCGCGTTCGGGCCGGCCTGCATCACGGACGTCACCAGGTTGACCATCCAGGTGCCCGCGAAGGTCGCCACGAGCCAGGTCGGCGTGGCCGGCTCCTGCGCCACGGCGGTGGCGGCCAGCGCTGCCACCAGGGCGATCTGCGCGGCCACGTCGCAGAGCACGTCGACGCGCGCGCCGGCCGCGCTGCCCTGGCCGGTCACCCGGGCCAGTTGCCCGTCCGCGCAGTCCAGGGAGTACGCCACCTGCCAGCCGATGAGGGCGAGCAGGCCGACCACCCAGGCCGGTACGTCCCCGGCGGCGACCGGGCCGGCGAGCGCCACGACGGTGACCGAGGTGGCCAGTCCGAGCACCAGGTTGGTGATTGTCAACGCTGTCGGGCGCAGCCCGAGCCGCTGGGCGACGAGCGCGAAGACGGCCCCCAGCCACTGGCTGATCGACTCGCTGAACAGGCCGCCGCCCCGGTTCACCCGGTGGAAGTCGGCGACGGTGGGACGGGGGTCAGCCAAGCTGGTCGCGGATTGCACCGGCGTAGTCTGCCAGCCGCTCCCGGGTCTCGGTAGGCGACAGTGCCAGGTGTTCGAGGATGGTGTACCGGTCCGGCCGGGTACGCGGCGCGAACTGCACCGCCTCGATGAACTGGTCGTCGGTCAGCGCCACCTCGGCGGGGAGCCGGGGCAGGCCGTGCCGGGCGAGGCAGGCCGACATCTCCCCGAAGCGGCGGAGATCGCCGCGCAGCCAGGTGCAGAACAGCGCTCCGAGCCCGGCCAGCTCGCCGTGCGAGGCGGTTCCCGGAAAGAGCGAGTCGACCGCGTGCATGATCTCGTGGCAGCCGCCGCTGCACGGGCGGCTGGTGCCGTCGACAGCCATCGCCAGACCGCTGGAGATCAACGCCTCGGCGAGGACGATCACGAAGGCGTCGTCGCTCATGTCGCCGGGGTGGTTGAGCACCGCCTCGGCGCCCGCCCGCGAGAGCGAGGCGGCCAGCCCGTCGACCGGCTCACCGCGTACCTGCCGGGACAGCTCCCAGTCGGCCAGCGCGCTGATGTTGCTGATCACGTCGCCGATGCCGGCCCGGTTGTGCCGGTCCGGGCCGCTCTCCACGAAGTCCAGGTCGACGATCACCCCGATCGGGATGTGTACGCCGTAGGAGCCCTTGATCCCGTCGGTGATCAGGCTGGCCACCGGGGAGGCGATCCCGTCGTTGGCGAGGCTGGTCGCCACCGACACCATCGGCAGCCCTCGGCGGGTCGCCGCGTACTTGGCCACGTCGATGGTCTTGCCGCCACCGATGCAGTCGTG
>NZ_JBEYSL010000098.1:0-15951 GCF_040642735.1 Micromonospora sp. NPDC047753
CCCTGCTCGTACATCGACCAGAGGATGCGCCGGTGCACGGGCTTGAGCCCCCGCCGACCCAGACGTCGAAACCGGGCCCGTGCTCCGGGTGGTCGACGCCGAGGAAGGCGATGTCGTTCGACTCGTACGGGGTGTCCACCAACCAGGAGATCGACGTCTTGAACTTGCGGGGCAGGTTGGAGAACTGCTTGTCGCCGACGTACCGGGAGACGATCTCGTCGATCGCGGGGGTCGGGTCGAGCAGCTCGTCGCGGGCCACCCCGGCGACCGGGCTGCCCAGCACGATGCGCGGGCAGTCGCCGCACGCCTCGGTGGTCTGCAGACCGACCGACTCCAGCCGACGCCAGATCTCCGGCATGTCCTCGACCCGGATCCAGTGGTACTGGATGTTCTGCCGGTCGGTGATGTCGGCGGTGTCCCGCGCGAACTCGCGGGAGATGTCCGCGATCACCCGCAGCTGGGCGAGGCTGAGCTGCCCGCCGTCGATGCGGACCCGGAGCATGAAGAACTCGTCCTCCAGCTCGTGCGGCTCCAGCACGGCGGTACGCCCACCGTCGATGCCCGCCTTGCGCTGGGTGTAGAGGCCCCACCAGCGGAACCGGCCCCGCAGGTCCTGCGGGTCGATCGAGGCGAAGCCCCGGTGCGCGTAGATGGTCTCGATGCGGGCCCGGACGTTGAGCGGGTCGTCGTCCTTCTTGATCCGCTCGTTGGGGTTGAGCGGCTCGCGGTGGCCGAGCGCCCACTGACCCTCACCCCGTGGCCGGCGCGGCGCTCGGGCCGGACGAGCCGTCGGGTCCTCGGAACGGGCCGGGATGCTGCTGACCGCCATCGCGGCGTCCTCCGTTGTCTGCTGTGCCTCGGGATACGCGGGGCGCGGCGGCCGGCCCGGCGAAGCGGGCGGGACAACGGTGTCTTCAGACAGCCGGCGCGGAGCGCGCCCGAGACGGATTGGTCGGGCGTCGTCAGTAGGCCGGACAGATCGCGCTGCGCACGCGGCCGTAATCGACGTGGCGACGTGCCACGAAGCGGCGGACGACTGCGGCGGTCATGGGCCCATGCTGCCACACCCCATGGGGGCCGGCCAATGTCCGCGTGCTGGATCCCACATCACGGGCCGAGTTCTAGGGACAACCGTGGCAGGCTCGAACCGTGGGGCAATTGTCCGAGAGGTCGGCCGGGGCGGTGTGGGAGCACCTGCGCCGCCTGCCGGTCTGGCTCCCCCCGGCGCTGGTGACAGTGGCGGTGACGGTGACCGGGCTGGGCTCCGCCCAGCTCTGGCGCGACGAGTTGGCGACCTGGAGCGCGGCCACCCGGTCGCCCGGCGACCTGGCCCGACTGGCCGGCACCATCGACGCCGCCACCGGGCCGTACTACCTGCTGATGCACCTCTGGACGGCGGTCTTCGGCGACTCCACCATCGCCCTGCGCGTACCGGCGGTGTTGGCGATGACGGTGGCCGCCGGGCTGCTCGCCGTGCTCGGCGCGCGGCTCGTCGACCGGCGCGGCGGCCTCTTCGCCGGGCTGCTGTTCGCGGTGCTCCCCGGCACCTCCCGCTACGGGCAGGAGGCTCGGCCGTACGCGCTGGCCACGATGCTCGCCGTGCTCGCCACACTGCTGCTGGTGAGCGCGCTGCGCCGACCGAGCTGGGCCCGTTGGGCCGGTTACGCGGCCGCCGTCGCCGCTCTCGGGCTCATCCACCTGATCGCGCTCACAGTGCTGGCCGCCCATGCGCTGGTCGTCCTCGTCGCCTGGTGGCGCGGCCCGGTCCCGGCCGGCATCGCCACCCCGGCCCAACCCGACGCCACGCGGGACCGGCGGGTGTGGCGGTGGCTGGTCGCCGTGCTGCCGGCCGCGCTACTGGCCGGCCCGCTGCTGGTGAAGGCCCGGACCCAGCAGTCCCGGCAGTTGAACTGGGTCCACCTGGCCCGGCTGGACGACCTGACCGCGCTGCCCGGCGGCGTGGCACAGAGCAGCGTGGTGGGTGGCCTGCTGCTCGGGGTCGCCGCGCTGGGCGCCGCCCGGCTCGGGCGGCGCGCCCTGCTGCCGGTCAGCGCGGTGCTGCTGCCCGTACTGCTGCTCTTCGCCGCCGGCACTGTCGTACCGCTGTGGGTGCCTCGGTATCTGGTCTTCGTGGTGCCCTTCGCGTGCCTGCTGGCGGGCGCGGCGCTGGCCGCCGTGGCCGCTCCGGCGGCGCTCGTCGTGGTGGTGCTGGCCGGGCTGCTCGGCCTGCCCGATCAGGCCGCGCTGCGACGGACCCACGAGTGGCCGCGCAGCGCGCCGGTGGACTACGCGGGGGCGGCCCGGGTGATCGCCGACGGTCAACGCCCCGGTGACGCGGTGGTCTACTCCCCCCGGCACAGCTGGCTCTTCCTCGATCTCGGCATCGAATACCACCTCAGCGACCCACCACGCGACGTGCTGGCCACCGAGGACGAGGTCCGCCGCGGCGATCTGTGGGCCGGCGAGTGCCCCCAGCCGGCACCGTGCCTGGCCGGTACGACACGGGTGTGGCTCGTCGTCTCCGGCCGGCACGCCGAGCCGCTGGCCGCCGTGCCCGACGCCAAGGGCGACGCGCTCCGCAGGGACTTCACCGTCGCCCAGGTCTGGCAGCGCCCCGGCCTCACCGTCGCCCTGCTGACCAGCCGCCCCGACCGCTGACCCGACCCCCAGGTGCCGGCGGGGGTCTGCGGCGGGAGCGGACATCAGGATGGGCGTGATGCCTCTCAGTCATCACGATGACCCACCGTCATCAGGCGCGTCGAGGTGGGCGGGCCCGGTCGCCCGCCCCACCGGAGGCGGCAGAGCGGGTCAGGTCTGCGAGCGGCCGTCGTGGGTGGTGGTGCGGGCCAGCGGGATTACCAGCATGGCCTCGGTGCCACCGTTGGCGCCGGCGCGCAGTTCGATGGTGCCGCGCAGCTCCCCGGTGATCAGGGCTCGGACGATCTGGAGGCCGAGCCGGCTCCCGCGTTCGGCGTCGAAGTCCGGGGGTAGGCCGCGCCCGTTGTCGGTCACCGAGACGTGCAGCATCTTGCGGAACCGGTGCGCGGAGACCACCACCTCGGGCCGCAGCGACGGGTCCACCTCGGGAGCGGCGACCGGCACCATGCCGGAGGCGGAGGCCACCGGGGCCTCCTCCTCCGCCTCGTCGGCCGGCGGGAAGCCGTGCTCGACGGCGTTGAGCAGCAACTCGTTGAGGACCATCACCAGCGAGGTGGCGATCTCCGCCGGCAGCACCCCGAAGCTGCCCCGCCGACGCATGCCGACGCTCACCTCGGTCGCCGCGACCTCGGTCGCCGCGCTGGCCACCCGGTCGACGATGCCGTCGAACTCCACCGCCTCGTCGCTGGACATGGAGAGCGTCTCGTGCACCAGGGCGATCGACGCGACCCGGCGTACCGACTCCTCCAGCGCGACCCGCGCCTCCGGCATGGCCACCCGGCGGGCCTGCAACCGCAGCAGCGCGGCCACGGTCTGGAGGTTGTTCTTCACCCGGTGGTGAATCTCCCGGATGGTGGCGTCCTTGGTGATGAGTGCCCGGTCCCGACGGCGGACCTCGGTGATGTCCCGGACCAGCACCAACGCTCCGATCGGCACCCCGGCCGGCATCAGCGGCAGCGCGCGGGTGAGCATCGTGGCACCTCGTGCGTCGATCTCCCGGCGGGGTGGCGCCTCACCACGCAGCGCGGCCAGGATGCCGTTCGACGCCTCGGTGCCGTCCAGCGGGTCACCGGCCAACCGGCGGTGCAACGCGGCGAGGTCCTCCCCCACCAGGTGCGAGGCGTAGCCCAGTCGGCGGTACGCGGACTGCGCGTTGGGGCTGGCGTAGGTGACCTTGCCGCCGGCGTCGAGCCGGACCAGGCCGTCGCCGACCCGGGGCGCCGAGGTGGTCTCGCCTGGATGCCGCGGCGGCGGGAAGGTGCCGTCCGCGATCATCTGCGCCAGGTCGTCGGCGGTGGTGAGGTAGTTGAGCTCCAACTGGCTGGGCGTACGCGCGGTGGAGAGGTTGGTGTCCCGCCCCACCACGGCGATCACCTCGCCGGCCTCCCCCTCGGCGGTGCGCAGCCGGACCGGGATCGCCTCGTGCCGGGCCGGCACGTCGCCGTACCAGACCGGGTCGCCCTCACGCCAGATCCGACCCTGGGAGTACGCCACCCCGAGGTGGGCCACCTCCGGCCCGCCGACGATCCGACCCACCTGGTCGTCCTGGTAGGCGGTAGGTGCGGTGGTCGGGCGCACCTGGGCGACGCAGAGGAACGTGCCCTCGGCGTCGACCGGCACCCAGAGCAGCAGGTCGGCGAAGGACAGATCGGAGAGCAGTTGCCAGTCGCCCGCGATCCGGTGCAGGTGGTCGATGTCGGCCGGACGGAGATGGGTGTGCTCCTCGGCGAGGTCGCGCAGCGTGGACACGGTGACCAGGGTGCCACGCCACGCCTCACATCGTCGCGGTGACCTTCTTCAACCCGCGCGGCGCGTCCGGGTCCTCGCCCCGGGTGAGCGCCAGGGCCAGCGCCAACCGCTGCATCGGCAGGATGTCCAGCAGCGGGGCGTACCGCTCGTCGACCTCGGGGACGGCCAGCCGGGTGGCGCCCGGCACGTCGGCGGAGCCGACCACCACGACGTCGGCGCGGCGTTCGCCGAGGCGGGGCAGCACCTCACCCATCGACCGGCCGCCGGGGCCGGAGCCGACCACGGCGAGCACCGGGACCTCCGGGTCGGTCATGGCGAGCGGGCCGTGCAGCAGGTCGGCGCCGGAGAAGGCGAGCGCCGGCAGGTACGAGGTCTCCATCAGCTTCAGCGCGGCCTCCCGGGCGGTGGGGTAGGCGTACCCCCGGCCGGTGGTGACCAGCTGACGGGCGAACCGGTAGCGCGGGGCGAGCTGGGCCGGGGTGCCGTCGGCAAGGGTGCGGGCGGCCAGCTCGGGCAGTGCGTCGAGCGCCTCCCGTTCGGCGTTCGGGAGCACGCCGTCGCCGGCCCGGATCCCCTCTACCAGCATGAGCAGGGCGAGCAGCTCCGCGGTGTACGTCTTGGTGGCGGCGACCGCCCGCTCGTGCCCGGCGGCGATGTCGACGCTCAGCTCCGCCACGTCGACCAGCGGTGAGTCGGGGGCGTTCGTCACCGCGAGGGTCAGCGCACCGGAGGCTCTGGCGGCGCGCAGCACCTCGGCCAGGTCGGGCGAACCGCCGCTCTGGCTGACCCCGACGACCAGCGCGTCGGAGAGGTCGGGGCGGGCCCCGAAGAGGGTGACGACGCTGGGCGAGGCCAGCCCGGCGGGCAGACCGAGCCGGATCTCGGTCAGGTAGGCCCCGTAGAGCGCCGCGTGGTCGGAGGTGCCCCGCGCGGTGAAGACCACGTGCCGTGGCCGACGTTCGGCGATGACCGCTGCCACCCGGGCGATCTCGGCGGCGTTGGCGGCGGAGAGCAGGCGCGCGTAGCCAGCCGGCTGCTCGTCGATGTCGGCGGCCATTCCAGCCCCTGCACGTGTCACGGAAACCCCTCCCCCTGCGCGGTTGCCGCGCGATTCTTGCTCAGTCTTGCACTTTTAAGCGTATCTCAGCAATCGAACGAGCAGGACTGCGCAGCTGATCACCAGTTGATCTCAATATCAACTAGGCTTTACCCGTTGCGCCCGGTCTAACTGCCACGAGAGGACGACGTGCCCGAGGGAACGGACGATCCCGCGCTCTCCGCGACGGAGGAGCTGGCGCTGGCCCGGCTGGCACTCGACGAGGGCGACCTGCACCACGCCGCCGGCCACCTCGCCGGCGCGTTGGCACGGGCCCCCACCCTGCCGGAGGTGCACGAGACCCTCGCCCGGCTCGCCGTGTCGAGCGGCGGCGGCCTCGACCTCTTCCCGATCAACCACCACACCTTCGTCGGTGCTGTGGTCGCCCGCGCCCACCTCCTCGCCACCGCCGGGCGTCCCGCCGAAGGGCTGGAACTGCTGGCCGCGGCGACGTCGTACGCGCCCGGCACCGAGTGGGCCGGCGTGCCCTGGGTCACCGCACCCGAGCTGATCGAACGACTGGAACCAGAGCACATCGCCCGCGTCCTCATGCAGGTCTGCGCCGCACTGCCCGACCCGGTGCCACGGATCGGCCGGGCTCCGCTGACCCCGTACCTCACGCTCGCCCGCAACGCGGCGACAGTGCACACCGAACACGGCCTGCTGCTGGGCGCGGCGTCCGCGCTGGCCCGGCGCCTCGGCGAGGTCGAGCTGGCGGTCCGCTGGGCCACCCGGGGAGTACGCGCACAGCCCTCGAAGATGGGCGAGGTGTGGCTCGGGTACGCGTACCGCAGCTCGGGCCGGACCCGCGACGGCCTCGCGGCCCTCGGTCGGGCCGTCGAGCTGGACCCCGACGACCTGGCGATCTACGCGGACATCGCCGGCACCCTGGCCGAGATCGGCCGGCTGGACGAGGCGTTGGAGTGGACCGAGCGGGCACTGGCGCGCGATCCGTCGTTCGACTGCGCGGTGCACACCGCTCACCGCCTGCGGCACCTGCGCGACGGTGACCTCGCCCACCTGGTCGCGCTCGCCGACTTCGTACGCGACCACCCGGACGACAGCCACGAGCACGGCGACCTGGCCCAGTGCTGCCGAGGTCGGCCCTGGCTCGGCCAACTCACGCCGGCCGGCGGGCCCCTGGTCGACGCGATGCGCCAGGCGGTGGCCGATGACGACAACGGTCTCGGCGGTGCCGTACGCCTGTCCGCCGCCGCCCCGCCGAGCGCGGTCGGGACGGCGATCTCCACAGCCCCCGGGCTGCGGATCGAGGTCGTCGGCGCGCCCGAGCCCGACCCGCGCGAGCCCCGGCGGGAGTCCGCTCAGCGGCTGTGGCACTACGCGGACACGGTGCCCACACCCGCGCTGGCGGCGCCCTCGGCGACGGCTGTCGAACGGATCGGGCAGATCGCCCACCCGGCGTGGGCACATCCGCCGGCGGCGTACGACGCCGCGGTGGGTCTGGCCGGCCTCGACGTGGACGACCTGCTCGGTCTGTTGGTGCACCCGCCGGCGGCACCGGCGAACGCGGTGGGTCGGCTGCTGGCGGCCCACGACCCGTCGGTCTGGGTGCGTGGAGTCCAGGTGTGGGCCTGTCTGGGGCTGCTGCACCACCGCACCGACGAGCCGTGGGAGGGCTCGACCCGACGCCGGGTGCTGCTCGATCTGATCTGGGGCGTCGAGGACTGGGTCACCGAGGCGGCCCTGTTCGCCCTGGTCACCGCCGCCTGGGTGGACCCTTCGGTGCGACCGGACGTGGCCCGGGTGGTGGCGGAGCGGCTGGCCGACGCGGCTGACGTGGCGCGCAGCCGACCGGTCCCGATCGCCGCCTCGCTGGCTCACCTGGCACTCGCCGCCCCGCAGTTGGATCCGGCGACGGCGGCACTGGCCACCGAGCTGCTGAGAGCCAACTCCCCCCGGCTCCCCCGCCCTCGCAACCCCCTGCGCCGCCTCTGGCAACGCCTGCTCCGCCGCTGATTCCCCGCAACCCCGCGATCTTGCACTTACTGTCGCCGTTTTGTCGGAAACAGTGCTTGTGCGCGCGCACAAAGTGCAAGATCGCGGGGTTTGGGCGTCAGGCGACCGGGGCCTTGCCGAGGGCGACCTCGGCGTCCTCCTCCGGAGTGGCCTGCGGCGGCGCCTCGTTCGCGGTGCGCAGCGGGATCTCCTTGATGAACCAGGCGAGCACCGGGATCGCGACGGTGAACAGCACCGCCCAGAGGAAGACGTGCGAGATCGAGTCGGCGAGACCGCCGAGCACCGCCTCGCGCGCCTGGGCGGGCAGTTCCCTCAGCTTCGCCAGGTCCATCCCGCCTCCCCCGCCTCCGCCATCGAAGGCCGCGCCGGCGGCGGAGTCGGCGAGCCGGTTGGCGAAGATCGCGCCGAACAGCGAGATGCCGAACGAGCCGCCGATCGACCGGAAGAACGTCGCCGCGCCACTGGCCGCGCCGAGGTCTTTCTGCTCCACGCTGTTCTGCGCGATCAGCATCGACGTCTGCATCAGGAAGCCCATACCGGCGCCGAGCACGACCATGTACAGCGAGGACACCAGCTTGCTGGTGTTGACGTCGAGCATCGACAGCAGCCCCATGCCCGTGGTCATCACCACGCCACCGATGATCGGGTACGCCCGGTACCGTCCGGTCTTCGTGATTGCCCGGCCGACGACAAGCGAGACGACAAGCATGCCGAACATCAGCGGCAGCAGCAGCAGGCCACTGTTCGTCGCCGACGCCCCCTGCACCGTCTGCTGGTAGAGCGGCAGGAAGTTCATCGCGCCGAACATCGCGAAGCCGAGCAGGAAACCGATCAGCGAGATCAGCGCGAAGTTGCGGTTGGCGAAGAGCTTCAGCGACAGGATCGGCTCCGTCACCCGGCGCTCGACCAGGCCGAACGCCACCAACGCGACGACGGCCAGCACGGCCAGGCCGAGGATCTGCGGCGACGTCCAGTCGTACTCGTTGCCACCCCAGGTGGTGATCAGCACGATCCCGGTGATGCCGACCGAGAGCAGCCCGGCGCCGAGCCAGTCGATCCGGTGCTCGGTGCGGTACTTCGGCAGGTGCATGGTGCTGATCAGCACGAGCAGCGCGACACCGCCCAGCGGCAGGTTCACGTAGAACGCCCAGCGCCAGGAGAGGTGGTCGGTGATGAATCCGCCGGCCAGTGGGCCGGCGACCATGGCGATGGCCATGATGCCGGCGATCATGCCCTGGTAGCGCCCGCGCTCGCGGGGCGGGACCAGGTCACCGATGATCGCCATCACGCCGACCATGAGGCCGCCGGCGCCGAGGCCCTGCACGGCCCGGAAGGCGATGAGCTGGACCATGCCGTCCTCTGGACCGCCGAACATTCCGGAGCCGGCCATGCCGCAGAGGGCGGAACCGACCAGGAAGACGACGACCGAGGTCAGGAAGACCGACTTGCGGCCGTAGAGGTCACCGAGCTTGCCCCAGATCGGGGTGGAGACGGTGGTGCCCAGGACGTACGCGGTAACCACCCAGGTGAAGTGGTTGAGCCCGCCGAACTCGCCGACGATCCGCGGTAACGCGGTGCTGACGATCATGTTGTCGAGCATCGCGAGCATCATCGCGATCATCAGCCCGAACAGCACGACCCGGATGTTGTTGGGTCGCGTGCCGGCCTGGGTTGCCTGAGTCATGGGTAAGCTCCCCCCGAAGATTGCCGTACTTACTTGCCGCCCGGCTAGTCACCTTACTAGCCGCACGGTAAGTTGGGTACGAAGAACGGTCAAGCCATTTGGGGGGCGTGGGTGAGCGAGAGCACAGGCGGCGGAACGCGGGAACGGATCAAGGCCGTCGCGCTCGAACTCTTCACCGAGCAGGGGTACGAGAAGACCTCGCTCCGGGAGATCGCCGAGCGCCTCAACGTCACCAAGGCCGCGCTCTACTACCACTTCAAGAGCAAGGACGACATCGTCGCCAGCTTCGTCGAGGACCGGCTGGAACGGATGGACGCGCTGACCGCCTGGGCCGCCACCCAGCCCGCGACCCTCGCCACCCGGCGCGAACTGATCTCCCGCTACGCCGACACGATGTTCGACGGCACTCAGCCGTCGGTGATGCGCTTCTTCGAGCAGAACCAGACCGCGCTCAAGAGCCTCTCCTCCGGCCAGAAGATGCGCGGCCGGATGATGGAGCTGGCCGAAGCGCTCTGCCGGGGCGACGACTCCCCCGCCGCCCAGCTACGCGCCGCGCTGTCACTGTTCGCGGTGCACACCAGCTGGTTCGCGGTCCGCGCGCCGCACATCAGCGACGACGAACGCCGCAAGCTCGCCCTGGAGGTGGCCGACGAACTGCTGGCCGCCATCGGCACGCAGCCCGACGCCTGACCATCTCGTGATCGATGTGGCCGGTCCGGCCTGTCGGTGGTCCGCCGGCCGGCCGACCTGAGCCCGCCGGTCGCCGGCTCAGCCGCGCGTCAGCTCCAGCCGGAGGCCGAGCAGGTCCACACCCGGCAAAGGTGACCAGTCCTTCTCCGGCGAACGGACGAAACCGCGCCGCGAGTAGAGCCGGTGCGCCGAATCGGCCATCCCCGCCCGGACGCAGATCGCCACCGCCGTGCAACCCAACTCGGTCGCCCGGTCGACACACGCCTCGACCAGTGCGGCACCCACACCCCGCCCCTGAGCGCCCGGGTCGACGGCGAGCATCCGGAACTCGGCCTCGCCCGGCCCAGCCAGCTCGGCGAACGGGCTGCCCGGCAGCACGAACGTGACCGAGCCGAGCACCGCCCCGGTCACCTCGTCGACAGCGACCAGCACCTCGCCGCTGGCCGCCCGGGTCGACACGTCGGCCAGCACCTCGCCGTATCCGTGTTCGCCCTTGAGCTGGCCGTCCGCCTCGTACGCGGCAACTGTCAGCCGGGCCACCGCGGGGAAGTCGACCGACTCGGCCGAACGGACCCGCAGCCCGGTCAAGCGATCACGGCGATCAGGTCACCGTCCTGCACGACGTCGCCCTCGTTGACGACGAGCTGCTGGAGCACACCATCGGACTCGGCGACGACCGGGATCTCCATCTTCATCGACTCGAGGATCACCAGGGTGTCGCCCTCGGTCACCGTGTCACCCGCCGTGGCGACGACCTTCCAGACGTTGGCCACCATCTCGGCGCGGATCTCCTCGGCCATGTCCAGGCCCTCCCTCTTCGCGACGTGCCTGCCGATGTATCCAATCATGCGTCGACCGGCGGTGGGCGGGCAGCGGCGCAGCCGGGATGACAGGCCCGCCCTGGGGAAGGCGGCGGGTGTCGACCGCACTACCATCAGCGGGTCGGACCCGACGCCGGACCGCCGGTGGCCGCATCCGCGCCGAGGTCGTGCGCAGGACGGATCCGACCCATCACGAGGAGGTCAGTATGGCGAAGAAGTCCAGGAAGAAGAAGGCTCGTAAGAAGAGCGCCGCGAACCACGGCAAGCGTCCCAACTCCTGAACGGGTCGGCGGGCCGACTGCCCGTCGTCGCTCAGCCGGCCGAGGCCGGGTACACCGGTGGCCCGGGTCGACATCGACCCGGGCCACCGGTCTTGCCAGCTGGTGCCGACGCTCGGTCGGCCTTCTCAGACGATCAGTCGGCCAGCTCACGGGAGTCGCTGGTCTCGAAGACCACCAGCTCGGTGAGCTTGACCCGCAGCCGCTCACGCAGCTGATCCGGAGCGGTCTCGTTGCCACAGCAACGCGCCACCAGCGCCCGCACCTCCTGCTCCAGCCCGTACTCGCGCAGGCAGGGCCCGCACTCGTCCAGGTGGTGCCGGATCAGCGAGCGACGCTCGTCGGCGCACTCCAGATCCAGGTAGAGATACACCTCCGCGAGCACTTCGCGGCAGTCCGTCTCGTGCGGCTCCCCACAGCTCACGTCACACCTCCCGGCCGGCAGCGGCGGTCGAGCCCTTCGCCGAGCGGGCCGCACTGAAGCCCCGCTCGCCCGCGTAACGCTCGAGCAGCTTGCGCAGATTACGACGGCCCCGGTGCAGACGCGACATCACGGTGCCGATCGGCGTGCCCATGATGTCCGCGACCTCCTTGTAGGAGAAGCCTTCGACATCGGTGAGATAGACGGCCAGGCGGAACTCCTCCGGCAACTGCTGGAGGGCCTCCTTGACGTCACTGTCCGGCAGCCGGTCCAGTGCCTCGGTCTCGGCCGAGCGCAGCCCGCTGGAGGTGTGCGACTCGGCCTCGGCGAGCTGCCAGTCGGTGATCTCCTCGGTGGGCGCCTGGATCGGCTGGCGCTGCCGCTTGCGGTAGGAGTTGATGTAGGTGTTGGTCAGGATCCGGTAGAGCCAGGCCTTGAGGTTCGTGCCCTGCTCGAACTGGTGGAAGGCGGCGTACGCCTTCAGGTACGTCTCCTGGACCAGGTCCTCGGCATCCGCCGGGTTGCGTGTCATCCGCAGCCCAGCAGCGTAGAGCTGATCGACGAATGGCATCGCGTCCCGCTCGAATCGGGCCCTGCGCTCGTCCGTCTTCTCGGTGGTCAACCGCACATCCCCTCGCGTCGGATGCTTTCCCGCCGAGGATACGCGCACGGACCTGCCCGCAGATTCACTTCCGGCCGGTGTGCCCGTGCTCACCGCACCCACCCCGCCCGGTCCCGCTGTCGCGGGCCATTCCGGGCCGTCCAGCAGCCGCTTCAGCTGCCGGGCGTCCCGCTCGTCCCGTTCCAGGCTTCGTGTCTCGGTTGGCACCGGTCACCCCCCTCGCAGAAAAGTCGTCCGGGGGTAGTAACGCGAGATGACCACTGGGGCATTCCGGCCGCCCCTCCCCGTTCCTGGTCCCGGCCCCGACGGCGGCCGGCGCTGGGACCAGGAAGGGCCTGGGAGGACTGGTGTCACCGGCCCTGCTCGGGCCGGCGGCACCAACGGATGCAACGACCCGTGCCCGCGCCGGAAACGGTCGACCCGGCGAGCCGGGCACGACGGGTCAGCTGTCCGCCCAGCCCTGGGCGGACAGCCAGTCGCGCACGACGGCGGCGGTGCCGGCCGGATCGCGGCGCAGGTCGTGCGTCTCACCGGGACGACTCACCACCTGCACGGCCGGTCCCGGCTCCGGCGTCCCGAACGGATCCCGGTCGCCGTTGACGACCAACGTCGGCAGGCCGGTGCCCAGCTCGTCGGCGCGCGAGCGTTCCGGCCGGCCGGGCGGGTGCAGTGGAAAGGCCAGTGCGACCACGCCCACCGCGCCCACCGCACGGGCCGTCCGACAGGCCACCCGTGCGCCGCTGGAACGCCCACCGACCACCACCGTCGGCACGTCGGCGTGCCGGGCGCGCAGCTCGGCGAGCACCGCAGTCCAGGCCTCGTCGAGGTGACCTGCCGGTGCCGGCGCACGTCGACCGGCGACCCGGTACGGCTGCGTCACCCGGACCACGGCCAGGCCGGCCGCCACCGACGCGTCCCGGACCGCGAGCAGGTCGGGTGCGTCGACGCTGCCGCCCGCGCCGTGCCCGAGGACGAGCAGGGCGGTGGCCGGGCGGACCGGCAGGTCGGTGTCGATCCACGCCGGGCCGCGCGGGGTGTCGATCTCGTTGCTGGCTGGCACCGGCCTATTCTGCGCCGCCGGACGGGTGTCGGGTGCGAACCGGGCCGCCGATCAGCTCAGCGGGACCAGGGCGAGCAGGCGATCGCGCACCGGCGGGCCGGCGTCGTCGATGGCGTCCGGATCGGGTTCGACCTCGCCGCGCCAGGCGACCAGCATCGCCCGTCGTTCCCGCGGCGTGGTGCCGCCCCACACGCCGTGGCAGTCACCGACGTCGAGGGCCCACGCCAGGCAGGACCCCTGCACATCACAACTGCGACACAGCGCGACGGCGGCGTCCGCCGGCTCGTTCGGTGCCGGAAAGAATGTCTCCGGATCGACGCTCTGGCAGGTTCCTCTGGTGCGCCACGCGTCGTCCTGTCGCCGTTCTCGCACGGCCCGCAGCAGTCGCGGATCTCGCCGCGCCGCTGCCACCTCGTGCGGGCGCGGCATACGTGCCCGTGTCATCCGCCCACCTCCCCCGTGGGACCGGCAAAAGCTGTGGACGTCGTCCGCCCCGTGCGGACCGACAGCCACTACCGGCGCTGTGTTCTATCGCACTTCGCAACCTCGGGACAAGGGTCTGCCGGGAACATGACTGAACAGCCAGGAGACGAATCGCGCGAACCCTGGCAAATCGGCGGCCGACTATGCGCCGCAGCGTCAGAACAGGGTCAGCTCCTGCAGTGACACCGTCGGCGCCACCGCCACCCGCGCGGTCAACTGTGGCCCGTCGTTACGAACGTCCCCTACCGCCGCACCCACCGGCCGGATCTCCAACCCCGCCAACTGCTCCGCCGACGCCGCAGTGAGCAGCCGCCCCGGCTCGTCGGTCGGCGCGAGCCACGACGACCACCGCTCAGGTGGCAGCAGCACCGGCATCCGGTCGTGCACCTCGGCCAGGTCGCCGAGCGCCGTGGTGGTCAGCACGCTGAAGGTGAGCCGGGTCTCGGCGTCGGACTCCCAGACCGACCAGATGCCGGCCAGCGCGAGCACCGAGCCGTCCCGGGGGGTCATGAAGTACGCCTGTCGCCCGCCGTCGGGCAGCCGGACCCACTCGTACCAGCCGTCGGCCGGGACCAGGCAACGGCGACGGGAGAAGGAGCCGGCGTACGCCCGGCTGGTGGCCACCGTCTCCGCCCGCGCGTTGATCATCCGGGCGGCTCCCGACGCGGACCGGGACCAGTGCGGCAGCAGACCCCAGCGGCCGACGCAGAGGCTGCGGTGCCCCTCCGGGCTGACCCGGACCAGCGGCACCGGGTCGGTCGGCGCGACGTTGTGGTCCGCCCGGACCAGGCCGTCGGAGTCGTCGGAGGACTCGAACAGCGCGCTCAGCTCGCCGGAGCTCCGGGTCGTCGCGTACCTGCCGCACATGGGGCACACGCTAACGCGTCGGAGGCCCTGTCGGCTGTCCCGCCAACCGGGAGTACGAACGCCGGGTACCGCCGCCCGCCCGCCGACACGGCAGAATGTAACGGTGGGCAACCTGACCGCGACCCGGCCGCCGCAGCCGTGGACCGCACCGACCGCATCCGACCCGGTGGCGGCGACGCTGCGCCTGCCCGGTTCCAAATCGATGACCGCCCGGGCCCTGGTGCTCAGCGCGCTGGCCGCCGGCCCGTCGACGCTGGCCCGGCCACTGCGCGCCCGTGACACCGAGTTGATGGCCGCCGGCCTGCGGGCGATGGGCGCGCACGTCTCGATCAGCGACGACGAGCGCTGGCTGGTCCGACCCCACCCGCTGGCCGGCCCCGCCCACGTCGACGTCGGGCTGGCTGGCACCGTGATGCGGTTCGTTCCACCGGTGGCGGGCCTTGCCGACGGGCAGGTCACCTTCGACGGTGACCCGTACGTGCGCACCCGCCCACTCGGCCCGCTGGTCGACGCGCTGCGCTCGCTGGGCGTCCGGATCGACGTCACCGGCACCGGCAGCCTGCCGCTGACAGTGCTCGGCACCGGCCGGGTCACCGGCGGCGAGGTCGTGATCGACGCGTCCGCATCCAGCCAACTCGTCTCCGGGCTGTTGCTGGCCGCCCCGCGCTTCGACCGGGGCGTCGTGGTCCGCCACGTCGGGCGGCCGGTGCCCTCCGCGCCGCATCTTCGGATGACGGTGCAGATGCTGCGGGCCGCCGGCGCGGCGGTCGACGACAGCACCCCCGACGTCTGGGCCGTCGAGCCCGGCCCACTCACCGGGCGTGGCTGGGACATCGAACCGGACCTCTCCGGCGCCGTGCCGTTCTTCGCCGCCGCACTGGTCACCGGCGGTGAGGTCACCTTGCAGGGCTGGCCGCACAGCAGCGCGCAGCCGGTCGAGAAACTCCGCTCGCTGCTGCAGCGGATGGGCGGCGAGGTCACGCTCTCCACCAACGGGCTGACCGTCCGTGGCACCGGCGTGGTGCACGGTCTGACCGCCGACCTCTCCGACGTCGGCGAGCTGACCCTCGTGCTGACCGCGCTGGCCATGCTGGCCGACTCGCCGTCGGTCTTCACCGGCGTCGGGCACATCCGCGGCCACGAGACCGACCGGCTCGCCGCGCTCGCGCGCGAGTTCGGCGGGCTCGGCGCGGACATCACCGAAACACCTGACGGGTTGGAGATCCGGCCCCGACCGCTGCGCGGCGGCGTCTTCCGCACCTACCACGACCACCGGATGGCGCACGCCGCCGCGGTGGCCGGGCTCGCCGTTCCGGGCATCGATGTGGACGACGTGGGGTGTACCTCCAAGACCATGCCCGAGTTCCCGGCACTATGGTCAGCGATGGTGACCGGAAAGTGAGCGTCCGGAAACCCCGTGGCGAGCGAGGCGGAGTCCAGGCGGCGCTCCGGCAAGGCGGAGTGTGGTCCGGATACCGGTGTTGTATCCGGCCGGCCCGACCAGCAGCACCAGACCCGCGTAGCCGAGGAAGCGGGCGACCTTCA
>NZ_JBEYSL010000099.1:0-15858 GCF_040642735.1 Micromonospora sp. NPDC047753
CCTCCCCTCCCCGCCGCTCTGCCGACCTCGCTGCCCGCCCATCGACCCGGTGGTGTGCCCGCCGCGGCCGGCCGCCGGGCGCCCGGCGGCCGGCAGCGGTGTGCTCAGCGGCGTCGGGTGGCGCGGACGACCACGTCGTACAGCGGGGCCTCCCGGCCCGGCACCGTGCGGCGGTGCTCCTCGGCGGTGACAATTGTTGCCAAAACGGCAAGGCGACGTCGCTCAGCCCTGCCCGGTCAGCCGGGCCGCCCGCACCTCCAGGTAGCGCTGTTCGGGCCGGCTCGTGGTGCCCCGCGCCGCCACCAGGTACGCCTCCCGCGCCGCACCGACCTCCCCGGTCAGCTCCAACAGGTGAGCCCGGACGGCGGCCAGCCGGTGGTGCCCGGCCGTGCGTTCGTCGGCGTCCAACGGCGTGAGCAGGGCGAGCCCCGCCCGGGGCCCGTCGACCATGGCCACCGCCACCGCCTGGTTCAGGGTGACCATCGGGTTCGGCGCGATCCGGGCCAGCAGTCGGTAGAGCGCGACGATCTGCCGCCAGTCGGTCTCCGCCGCCGTCGACGCCTCGGCGTGCACAGCGGCGATGGCCGCCTGGAGCTGGTACGGGCCGGGCGGCGACCAGGTCAGCGCCTCGGTGATCAGCGCTACCCCCTCCGCGATGGCGGCGGCGTCCCACCGGGAACGGTCCTGCTCCGCCAGCGGCACCAACTCCCCGTCCGGCCCCACCCGGGCCGCCCGGTGCGCGTCGGTCAGCAGCATCAGCGCCAGCAGCCCGGTCACCTCGCCGTCGTCGGGCAGCAGCCCGCGCAGGATGCGAGCCAGCCGGATCGCCTCGCCGGTCAGCTCGGCCCGGCGCAGGTCCTGGCCACTGGACGCGGTGTAGCCCTCGTTGAAGATCAGGTAGAGCACCCGCAGCACCGTGCCCAGCCGCTCGCCCCGCTCGGCCGGCCCGGGCATCGTGAACCGCGCCCCGGCAGCCTCGATCCGTTGCTTGGCCCGTCGGATCCGTTGACTCATCGTCGCTTCGGGCACCAGGTGCGCCCGGGCGATCTGGGCGGTGCTGAGACCGCCGACCGCCCGCAGGGTGAGCGCCACCTGCGCCGAGCCGGGCAGCGCCGGGTGGCAGCAGAGGAACAGCAGCGTGAGGGTGTCGTCGTCGGCCGCAATGGTGGGCTCCGCGTCCGCCGCGGGCGCCACCCCGGCGTACGCCGGCTCGCGCCGCGCCACCGCCGCCTCGCGGTCCCGGCGCGCGCTCTCGCTGCGCCACTCGTCGGTGAGCCGGCGGGTGGCAACGGTGAGCAGCCAGGCGCGTGGGTTGTCCGGCACGCCCTGCCCGGGCCACTGCGTCGCGGCGGCGAGCAGCGCCTCCTGGACCGCGTCCTCGCACCTGTCGAACTGTCCGTGCCGACGGACCAGCAGGCCGAGGACCTGCGGCGCGAACGTGCGCAGCAGATCCTCGACCCTCCGGTCCTCGGTCACATCTCCGTCCCGGCCTCGTCCATGATCGGGCGGACCTCCATCGCGCCGCCGTACCGGACGTCCGGCCAGCGGGCCGCGATCTCGGCGGCCCGCTGCGGGGTGTCGCAGTCGACGGCCAGGTAGCCGGCGAACTGCTCCTTGCTCTCCATGAACGGGCCGTCGAGAATCTCGGGGCTGCCGTCCACGAGCCGGACCGTCAACGTCTGCGACGGATTCGCCAACGCCTGGCCGCCGATCAGCTCGCCGGTCTCGGTCAGCTCCTTCATGATCTCGTCGACCTCGCCGAAGAGGGCGGTGCGCTCCTGCTCGCTCAGACTCTCGGTGAAGCCGGGCCGGTTCCAGATCAGCAGCATGTACTTCACGGCGATTGCTCCTCAGGCTCTGGTCGCACCCCGATCGGGGCGCGACTCACCGGAGGGTCGGAGCCGATCCCCCGATCCCTACCGCGTACCGAAGAAGATCGCAGAAACATCCGCCGGGGGCGTTCCCACGCCGGACGGTTCAGCGCGGATCGGGTCGGCCGGGCACCTGTCGGGGCTTCCGGGCGCCGCCGACGTCCAGCGAGGCCCGGTCGGCGGCCGAGGTGCCGGACGACCAGCCCTCGGCGTCGCGCACGCTGAGCCGGTGCCGGGTGACGCCGGGGAAGAGCGTGTCCAACCGCTCCCGGACCGCCTCGCCCCGCGCCGCGAGCACCGGCAACAGCCGTTCCGCCCCGGCCGTCTCCGCCGCCGCCTCGTCCGCCGCGTTGGTCGCCGCCTCGGTGGCCGTGCGCAGCCGCTCGCCGATCCGCAGCGCGAACGCGTTGAGGAAGGACTCGTCCCAGACCTTCGTCCGCCGCCCCGACCCCGACCGGCGCTCGGCGCGGCCACGCAGCATCGCCGCCGTGGCCTGCACCAGCAGCGACGTGTAGAGCAACTCGACCGCCACCAGATCGGCCGGCCAGCCCAGCACTGTGGCGAAGCCCAGATCGTCGGACCAGACCGCCTCGCACCGGTTCGCCGCCGCCACCTCCTGCACCAGCAGCGCCTTCGCTCCCGCGTATGGGGTGTCGGTGCTCAGACGTACCCCGCCGGGCAGGTCTCCACGCTCGGACCCGGCCGCCAGCAACGCCTCGTCGATGCTGTGCCGGGCGATCAGCTCCTGGGCCTTACCCGTCAGTGCCTCCGCCTCCGCCGGGAAGGTCGTCGACTCGGCCTTCGCCAGCAGCGCCCGCACCCGATCCAGCATCGGCGACCCGCTGCGAGCCGTGCCCGCAGTGCGGGGCAGTGCCGCGCCGCTCGTGCCCGGCGGCGGGCGCAGCACCGCGATCGGCGGCAGGCTCTCCACCAGCGCGAGCGCGTCCACTGCCGAGCGGAGCGCGTCGGCCCGGTCCAGCCCCTCCCGACTGGCCCAGCCGGCCACCACGCTGCCGTCGGCACCGCCCTCGGCGGCCACCAGCTCGCGTAACTGGTCGTCCCACCAGGCCGGGACCGGCTCGGCCTGGTCGCGCCGCTGGGCGGCCATCGCCGCACGGACCAGCCGCGCCGCGCGGCCGTCGAGCCGTCGACTGGTGATCCGGTCCACGTCGACCGGCTGCCAACCGCGCGGCCAGAGCCGACCCAGTCCGCGGACCAGGCGACGCAGCAGAGCGGTATCCACCGCCGTGCTGCCGTCCGCGGCGCCGGTGCCGACCATCAGTTGGTCCAGCTGTCGTTCGGCCTGTCGTACGTCAGTGCCGCGCACCGCCGCGAGCGCGTTGGCGACGAGTTCGTCCGCGTCCGGCACGGGCACCTCCTTCTCGGGATCTGGCTGTCGTTGCCCCTCCAGGCTCCATGATCATGCCGTCAGCGGCCCGGGAGCCACGAAACGGGGATGTGCCCCGGCCCCTTGGGCCTTCCTACGGCTTCAGTAGCGCATGTTTCATGCGGTTAGGGGTATTTGCGGCCTGTTCCGAGTTGACTGCGAGGTGTGTGGTGGTCGAAGCGAGCCTGCCGAGGACCCGGACCGCCGACGTTCGTTCCTCCACCCTCGTCGGCGTCCTGATCGGCATCGCGATCATGGCCGCGGTGGACGAGATCGTCTTTCACCAACTCCTCGCCTGGCACCACTTCTACGACCGCTCCACCCCGTCGGTGGCGCTGCTCTCGGACGGGCTGCTGCACGCCGCCGAGGTGATCGCCCTGGTCGGCGGGTTCTTCTGGTTCGCCGACCTGCGTCGACGGCGTGCCCTGTCGAGCCGGCTCGCCTGGGGTGGCTTCCTGCTCGGCGCCGGAGGATTCCAACTCTTCGACGGGATCGTCGACCACAAGGTGCTGCGGCTGCACCAGATCCGCTACGGCGTACACCTGGTGCCGTACGACGTGGTCTGGAACGTGGCCGGCGCGGTGCTGCTGCTGGCCGGCGTGGCTGTCCTGTGGCGGGCCCGTTCCCGCCGGCCCGACGCCGGCCCCCGATGACGGCGGTCGGGTCGCTGGCGCACGCCGGACACGGTGCGGCCGGGCCGACCTGGTTCCCGCTGTTCCCGGTCGCGTTGTTGGCGGTCGGTTACGTGCTGGCCGCCGCCCGGGACCCTCGGGGTTGGGACCACAGGCGCACCGCCTCCTGGCTGGTCGGCTGCACCCTGCTGGCGGTCGCCGTCGGGCCGCTCGCCCAGCTTCCCGACAACCCGAGCGGGCACATGGCGCAGCACCTGCTGCTCGGCATGCTGGCCCCGCTGGGGCTGGTGCTCGCCGCCCCGGTGACGCTGCTGCTGCGGGTCGCGCCGCCGCCGGTACGCCGAGCGGTCGGCCGGCTGCTGCGCGCCCGCCCGCTGCACCTGCTCGCCCACCCGGCCACCGCCGCGCTGCTGACCACCGGCGGGTTGGCGTTGGTGCTGCTCACCCCGCTGTACGCGGCTGCCGAACGGCAACCAGCCCTGCACCACGCCGTGCACCTGCACTACCTGGCCGCCGGGTACCTCTTCGCCTGGTCGTTGGCCGGGCCGGACCCAGCGCCGCGTCGCCCCGGGCTGGCGGTACGGGTTGGCGCGTTGCTGGCCGCGTCGGCCGGCCACGCCGTGCTGGCCAAGTACCTGTACGCCCAGGCCGAAACCCTCCCGCCCGGCCTCACCGACCGCGACCCGGAAGCGTTCCGCTCGGCCGCCCAACTCATGTACTACGGCGGCGACCTGGCCGAGCTGCTCCTGGCCGCAGCCCTCTTCGCCACCTGGTACCACACCCGCCGCCGACCCCACCCCCACCCCCGCCGGTCGCCGCCGACCCCACCTCCGCCCGTCGCCGTTGATCAAGAGGTTTGCGTCACCGGAAGGCGATTCCCTGACGCAAACCTCTTGATCAACAAGGTGAGGGGGTCGGTCAGGCGCGCTGGGGCCAGTGGCTGAGGATCTCCTCGACGGGTAGGACGTCCTGCTCCGGGTTGGGTGCCGGGGTCGGCCGGTCGGTCGGGGTGCGGTCGAAGCGGGGTGCGGGGGCCGGCTGGATCTCGCCGCCCACCTCGACGAACGTGCCCCGGGCCGCGTTGTGCGGGTGCGCGTGCGCCTCGCCGGGGGCGAGCACCGGAGCGACGCAGGCGTCCAGGCCGGCGAAGACCGCCGTCCACTCGTCCCGGGTGCGCTCGGCGAACCGTTCGGTGAACCGGCGGCGCAGCTCGTCCCAGCCGCTCGGGTCGTACTGGGCGGGCAGGTCCGGGTCGTCGGCGAGGTCGAGGCCGGTGAGCAGTACGGCGTAGAAGGCCGGTTCCATCGCGCCGACCGCCATGAAGCCACCGTCGGCGGTGGCGTACGTGTCGTAGAACGGCGCCCCGCCGTCGAACATGTTGCCCCCGCGTGGGGCGGCCCACAGGCCGGCGCCGAGCAGCCCGTGCAGGAACGAGGTGAGCAGCGCCGAGCCGTCCACCATCGCCGCGTCGACCACCTGGCCGAAGCCGGAGCGCTCCCGCTCCAGCAGCGCGGCCAGCACCCCGACGGCGAGCAGCATCCCGCCGCCGCCGAAGTCGCCGAGCAGGTTCATCGGCGCGTACGGGCGTTCGCCGGCCCGTCCGAGCGGCTCCAACGCCCCGGCCACCGCGATGTAGTCGATGTCGTGCCCGGCTCGGGCTGCCAGCGGGCCGTCCTGACCCCAGCCGGTCATCCGCGCGTACACCAGTCGGGGGTTGCGGGCCTGGCACACCTCCGGCCCGATGCCGAGCCGTTCGGCCACCCCCGGCCGGTACGCCTCGACCAGCACGTCCGCGCGGTCGGCGAGGCGCAGCAGGTCCGCCACCCCGGCCGGGGACTTGAGGTCCAGCGCGGTGACCTGCCGGCCGCGTTGCAACGGCCCGCTGGTCGGTGCGGCCAGCCGGCCCGCTCCCGGTGCGCCCGGCCGGTCCACCCGCACCACGTCCGCGCCGAGGTCGGCGAGCACCATGCAGCCGAACGGCGCCGGGGCGAGGCTGGCCAGCTCGACCACGCGTACCCCGGCCAGCGGTCCGCCGCGGGCCGCCATCACGCGACGTCAGCCGGTTCGGCCCGAAGGGCGGCGAGCCGGTCGGCCAGGTCGGCGGGGGGCGTGAACCGGTCGCCGTAGCTGGCGGCCAGCTCGGTGGCACGGGCCGCGAAGCCGGCCGGGCCGCCCGTGTACTGCCGGACGTAGCGGATCACCCCGCCTGTCCATGCCGGGAAGCCGATGCCGAAGATCGAGCCGATGTTGGCGTCGGTCTCGGTGCGCAGCACCCCCTCGTCGAGGCAGCGCAGCGCGTCCAGCGCCTCGGCGAAGAGCATCCGCTCCTGGAGGTCGGTGAACGGCACCGCCCGACCCGCGTCGGTGACCAGGTCGGCGAGCCCGGACCACAGCCGGCCCCGGGCACCCTCGTCGTAGGAGTAGAAGCCGCGTCCCGCAGCGCGCCCCGGCCGGTCGTACGCGTCGACCAGCTCGTCCACCAGGCGGTGCGCCGGCAGCGGGCGGAACTCCTCGCTGGCCGCCTCGAACTGGCGGCGGATCCGTTGGATCAGCGTGAGACTGACCTCGTCGGCCAGCGCCAGCGGCCCGGTCGGGTAGCCGGCCTGGAGGGCGGCCTGCTCCACCGATGCGGCGGGGACACCCTCGGCGACCATGCCGACCGCCTCGTCGATGAACCTGCCGATCACCCGGCTGGTGAAGAAACCCCGGCCGTCGTTGACCACGATCGGGGTCTTGCCGATCCGCCGGCCCAGGTCGAATGCCCGGGCCAGCGCCACGTCCCCGGTCCGCTCGCCCACCACGATCTCCAGCAACGGCATCCGGTCCACCGGCGAGAAGAAGTGCATGCCGATGAAGTCCGCAGGCCGGTCCACGCCGGCGGCCAGGCCGGTGATCGGCAGGGTCGAGGTGTTGGAGGCGAGCAACGCGTCGGGTGCCAGGACGGGTAGCACCTCGGCGAAGACCTGCTGCTTCAGCGCCGGGTCCTCGAAGACCGCCTCGATGACCGCGTCGCAGCCGGCGAGGGCGTCCACCTGGTCGGTCGTGTTGATCCGGTCCAGCACGGCGCGGGCGTCCGCCTCGGTCGTGCGGCCCTTACGTACGGCGCGGGCCAGTAGGCGCTCGGCGTGTTCGCGGGCCCTGCCGGCGGCCTCCGGCGTGACGTCCTTGACCACGACGTCCAGCCCGGCAGTGGCGCAGGCGTACGCGATGCCCGCGCCCATCATGCCGGCCCCGAGCACCGCCACCCGGCGTACCGGTGCGGCGTCCACACCGGTCGGGCGGGCCGCGCCACCGTTGACGGCCTTCAGGTCGAAGAAGAACGCACCGATCATGTTCTTGGCGACCTGCCCGGTGAGCAGCCCGATCAGGTGCCGGGTCTCCACGGTCAGGGCGGTCTCCAGGTCGACCTGTGCGCCCTCGACGGCCGCGGCGAGGATCGCCTCGGGCGCTGGTAGCCGGGCACCCTTGAGCTGCTTGCGCAGCGTCGCCGGGAAGGCGGGCAGTTGTGTGGCCAGCGAGCGGCTGGCCGGGGTGCCGCCGGGCATCCGATAGTCCGGCCGGTCCCACGGTTGCGCCGGGTGCGGGTTCGCCGCGATCCAGGCCCGTGCCCGGTCCAGCAGTTCGGCGGGCGTGGCGACCACCTCGTCGACCAGCCCGACCGACAGCGCCTCGGTCGGGCGCATCCGCCGGCCGGTGAGCAGCACCGTGGTCAGCGCGCCGGCCAGGCCGAGCATCCGCACGGTCCGGGTGACGCCACCCGCCCCGGGCAGCAGGCCCAGCGTCACCTCGGGCAGCCCGAGCCGGCTGCCGGGGGTGTCCAGCGCGATCCGGTGGTGGCAGGCGAGCGCGATCTCCAGCCCACCGCCGAGCGCGGAGCCGTTGACCGCGGCGACCACCGGTCGGCCCAGCGTCTCCAGCCGGCGCAGGTCCCGTTTGATGGCGCCGAGCAGGTCGGCCAGGTCGGGCGCGTCGGCGCGGGTCGCCCGGATCATCTCGGGCAGGTCACCGCCGGCGAAGAAGGTCGACTTCGCGCTGGTCACTATGACGCCGACGAGATCGGGCTCGGCCTCCAGCCGGTCCAGCACCGCGCTCATCGAGGCGGCGTACGCCCGGTTCATGGTGTTGGCGGACTGGGTGGGGTCGTCCAGGGTGAGCGTGACGATGCCGTCGGCGCCGCGGTCGTACCGGATGGTGTCAGTCATTGTCGTCCTCCGGGTCAGCAGCGCTCGAGAACTGTGGCGACGCCCATGCCGCCGCCGATGCACAGGGTCACCACGGCCCGGCGCAGGTCGCGGCGCTCCAACTCGTCCAACGCCGTACCGAGCAGCATCGCTCCGGTCGCGCCGAGCGGGTGGCCGAGCGCGATCGCGCCGCCGTTGACGTTCACCCGGTCCGGGTCGAGGCCCAGGTCGCGGACGTATTTGAGCACCACTGCGGCGAACGCCTCGTTGATCTCGAACAGGTCGATGTCGTCGACTGTCAGCCCGGCTACGGCCAGCGCCTTGTGGGTGGCGGGGATCGGGCCGGTCAACATCAGCGTCGGGTCCGCGCCGGTGACCGCCGCGCCGACGATCCGGGCGCGCGGGGTGAGGCCGAGATCCCGACCAACCTGCTCCGAACCGATCAGCGCCAGCGCCGCGCCGTCCACGATGCCGGACGAGTTGCCCGCGTGGTGGACGTGCTCGATGGCCTCCAACCAGTGGAACTTCTGCAACGCGACCGCGTCGAAGCCGGCCGCCTCACCCATCGTGGCGAACGACGGGGTGAGCTTGGCCAGCGCCTCCCGGGTGGTCTCCGGGCGCGGGTGCTCGTCGACGGTGAGGATGTCCAGCCCGTTGCTGTCGCGGACCGGCACCAGCGAGCGGGCGAAGTATCCGCCGGCCATCGCCTTGGCGGCGCGCTCCTGTGACCGCAGCGCGTAGCCGTCCACGTCGTCGCGGGTGAAGCCCTCCAGGGTGGCGATCAGGTCCGCGCTGACGCCCTGTGGCACGAACGACGTGGCCAGCGCGGTCTGCGGATCGGTGGCCCAGGCCGCCCCGTCGGAGCCCATCGGCACCCGGGACATGGACTCGACCCCGCCGGCGAGCAGCAGATGCTCCCAACCGGAGCGGATTCGCGCGGCGGCGGAGTTGACCGCCTCCAACCCGGAGGCGCAGAACCTGTTGAGCTGCACCCCGCCGACCTGGTCCGGCAGCCCGGCCAGCAGCGCGGCCGCCCGGGCCAGGTCGCCGCCCTGCTCGCCGACCGGGGTCACGATGCCGAGCAGCAGGTCCTCCAGCCGGCCGACGTCCAGGCTCGGGTTGCGCTCCCGCAACGCGTCGATCAGGCCGACCACGAGGGAGATGGGCTTGACTCCGTGCAGCGCGCCGGTGTCCCGGCCGCGTCCGCGCGGGGTGCGGACCGCGTCATAGACGTACGCCTCAGAGGGCACGGGCGATCAACTCCTTCATGATCTCGTTGGTGCCGCCGTAGATCTTCTGGACGCGGGCGTCGGCGTACATCCGGGCGATCGGGTACTCCGTCGTGTAGCCGTAGCCGCCGAAGAGCTGAAGGCACCTGTCGACGACCTCACACTGCCCGTCGGTGAGCCATGACTTCGCCATCGCCGCGGTGGCCACGTCCAGGTCGCCCCGGGTGTGTCGGACGATGCAGTCGTCCAGGAAGACGCGGCTGACCCGCGCGCGGGTGGCGCACTCGGCGAGCACCATCCGGGTGTTCTGGTGACCCATCAGGGGCTTGCCGAAGGCGGTGCGTTCCTTGGCGTACGCGACGGTCAGCGCGACCGCCCGTTCCATGGCGGCGACCGCGCCGACACCGATGACCAGCCGTTCCTGCGGAAGCTGCTGCATGAGCTGGACGAAGCCCAGCCCTTCGGCGCCGCCGACCAGGTTGGCCGCCGGCACCCGGAACTCGTCGAAGAACAATTCCGCCGTGTCGTTGGCGTGCAGGCCGATCTTGGACAGCAGCCGGCCTCGCCGGAAGCCCTCCGGGTCGCCGCCCACCTCGCAGACCAGCAGCGAGACGCCGGCCGCCCGCTGCTCGGGGTCGGTCTTCACGGCCACGATGACCAGGTCGGCCAGGCCACCGTTGGTGATGAACGTCTTCGCGCCGGTGACCAGGTAGTCGTCGCCGTCGCGGACCGCCCGGGTCCGCATCGCCTGAAGGTCCGAGCCACCGTCCGGCTCGGTCATCGCGATGGCACCGACCAACTCGCCGCTGCACAGGCCGGGCAGCCAGCGCCGCTTCTGCTCCTCGCTGCCGTACGCCACCAGGTAGCCGGTGACGATGCCGCTGTGGACGGCCAGGCCCAGACTGCTCTCCCCGGCGTACGCCTGCTCGTGCAGCAGCACCGCCTCGTGGGTGAATCCGCCGCCTCCGCCGCCGTACTCCTCCGGGACCGACAGGCCGAGCAGCCCCAGCTCACCGGCGCGCCGGTAGTGCTCGCGGTCCGGATGGCCCTGCTCCTGAAGGCGGTCGGCGTGCGGCAACACCTCCTTGGTGAAGAAGGTGCGGGCCAGCTCGGCCAGGTCGTCATGCTCCGGCTCGCGCCACTGTGAGGGGGAGCCGTCGGGCGGGGGGGTCGGCATGTGCACCACCCTCGCGCGCTGTTGGCAGCATGTCAATAAGTCGTGATCGGCTCTCGGCGCCTCGGTCGTCGGGGTGTTCCGGAACCGCAGCCGGCACCGCCAGGCGGGATCCGCCAGGCCGGCTGGAGTTACGGCAGCACGAGCTCGCCGGCCCTGGCCTAGACGTCGTCGATCATGGAGTTGTGGTGCTTCACAAAGAGGGAACGCGCGACCATATCGCCCACCACAACTTCATGATCGACGGTGGTCCGGGCGGCACGCGGGCCGGGAAGGCTGCGCGCCGACGGGGAGGCATCGATCGCCATGGCCGTTTGCGCGGAGATCTTGGACAGTTTCCGTTACGAGCTAACGGAAACTGTCCAAGATTGCGGGAACTTGCCCCGCCGCGAGGCGTGCGCCGTGCGGAGCGCGGGGTTGTGTGGGTGCATCAATCGCGCGAACCCGCTGTTGTCAGACACCGCGGGCGGCGAGTGGGCGGGCGCCAGGCGGGGCGGGCGAACTACTCGGCCTCGTCGCCGTCGGTGGGGCGCGGCGGGCGGTGCTCGGCGATCCACGCCTCCACATCAGCACGCAGCCACACCTTCATGCCGCGCAGCTCCTGATAAGGCTTCGGGAAGGTCGGCCGCATGGCGATCTGCTGGAACCGGCTCCGGGAGACGTTCAGCCGTTGACCGATCTCATACGGCCCCATCAGCTCGCCCGGCCCGTCGTCTCCCACACCTGGAACCTATGCACGGTCGCCCATCCCTGATCGGGGGTCCCCAAATGGGAGTCCCCGAACGGTCGACACTCAGCCGAAAGTGGCTGAGGGTGGTTGGAGCGTGTCGTTGCGTCGTCGATTGGGCGGCGTGGGTGGTCAAAGAGGGGTGAGCGTGGTGGATCAGGCGACGGAGTTGGCGTGGTTGCGGGAGCGGGTCGGGGGCCTGGAGACAGCGCTGCACTGTGCGCGGAGGGAGTTGTTCGATCTCCGGTGTCGGCTGACGTTGATCGGCCGGGTGGTTCAGGACGTCGACCGGGTGCAGCGAGCGCCCGGGGTGGCCCTGGGTGCGATCAACGCGGCGCTCTACTCCGAGGCGTCCAATCTGCGCCACCTGGGCCGGCACCTGGTCCGGCGTCGCCGGGGCCTGCGGTGATCACTTGATGCTGAGTAGCTCAGCGGCAGCCGTGACGACTACTGAGCATCAAGTGATCAAGGTGAGGAACGGCGGCCGACCGGTGGGCTGTCGATAGGGTCGGGCAGATGAGTGTCGAGACGGCTCCGCGCCGCCGCCGTTTGGAGCCGGACGCCCGGCGTGGGCAGATCCTGGCCTGCGCGGTCCGGCTGTTCGGTGAGCGCCCGTACGTGGACGTGTCGACCACCGACGTCGCCCGCGAGGCTGGTGTCGCTCGCGGCCTGGTCAACCACTACTTCGGTGCGAAGAAGGACCTCTACCTGGAGGTCGTCCGGGTCATGGTGACCATCCCCGAGGTTGCTCTGGAGCGGCTGCCCAAGGGTGATCTGCGGACCCGGGTCGACGCGAGCGTCACCTGGTTCCTCGACGTGGTTTCCCGGCACAGCACCTCGTGGCTGGCGGCGGTCACCGCCCGGGGGATGGGCGGCGACGCCGACGTGGAGCGGGTGCTCGCCGAGGCCGAGGAGGTCGCCGCGGACCGCATGCTGGTCGCCGTCGGGCTGGCCGGCGAGGCGGAGCACCGCGAGGAGTTGCGCGGGATGGTCCGGGCGTACGGGGGTCTGGCCACCTCGACCGCCCGCGAATGGCTCCAGCGTGGCGCGCTGACCCGCGCCCAGGTGCACCTGCTGCTCACCACGACCCTGCTGACCATCGTCGAACAGGTCATCCCGCAGGTCCTCGCCGACGAAGAACCGACGCGACCAGAGCGCTGAACGCCGAGGCCGTCAAGCGCTGAACGCCGGGGCCGCTCAGCGCTGACCGCCGTCCGCCGAAGGGCACCGGCCGCTCAGGCGGCCCGTCGGTCGCCGGCCTGGCCGGTACGAGCCGCCGGAGCGGGCTGGCCGGCATGCGCCGCCGGTGCGGCCTGGCCGGTACGAGCCGCCGGGGCGGCGTACCGGTCGGCGGCCTGCGCCGGATAGGACTCGGGGCGTACCACCCGCAGCGGCCGGTCCACCTCGTCGGCCCCGAAGCGCCAGCGGGACGGTGCCGGCTGCCGTTGCGGTGCCGGCCCCCCGGGCCGGAGGCCGGGCCGGGACAGCGCCACGGTGATCAGGTAGCCGACCACCAGGAAGCCGTGGCTGATCAGCCGCTCCCCGCCCACCGAACCGGTGGCCAGGTCGTTCACCGACAGCAGCAGCAACGTGCCGACGAACGCGCTGAGCATCGGCAGCAGCCCGGCGGGCGGGCTGCGGCGCAACGCCACGAACAGGAAGCCCGCACCCACTGCGACGTTCCACGCCGCCGACTCGTGCCACAGGTGCTGGCCGGTGGGGTGCAGGTGGTCGGCGGTCGCGCCCCGGCCGACCTGGGCCAGGCCGAGCACCAGTTGCACCGCGCCGAGCAGCCCGAGCGCCGACCGCAGGCCGGCGACGAGCGGGCCACGTCCGAACGCCGCGCGCAACCCGGCGGCGAGCTGACCCCGTCCGGGCATCTTTCGCAGGCCAGCGACCAGCGGGCCACGCCGCCACCGTGACCGGCGGGCCGGGGTCGCGCTGGCGGCGGCAAGGATCGCCTCCGTCCGGTCGGGCACCTCAACGACCAACCGGGTACGAACCCGACGGGTCACCGCGGCCGCAGCCGTGAACCAGGCCCGGCAATCGGCACACCCGTCGAGGTGCCCCTGCACCGCCGCCAGTTCGGCGGCGGTCTCCTCCCCGTCCAACTGCGCGGACAGGACCTCCCGCCACTGCTCACACCCCATGTACCGGTAGTCGCTCTGGCAGCCGCTCCGGTTCCCGGCGACGGTGACCTGTTGTGGAATACTCGCCGGATCATGACGCGTTACGGCCTGCTGATCCTGCCCGCCACCAACCGGGTGTACGCCCGCGCCGCAGTCGACCTCACCCGGGCCGAGCTGGAGATCTTCGGCCGCTCGGCGCTCGACGGCCGGATCGGCGAGCTGGACACCGAGGTCGTCGGAGGGGCGTCCTACATCACGTTCACCGGCGACGGGCTGACCGAGCGTGACCTGGCCGTCCTGGGCAACCTCTCCGCCGGGTACGCGTTGTTCGAGATCGTCGGTGAGCTGTTGCGGCCGATCGAGTGGAGCCGTCTGGACCGCTACGACGACGATCTGCTCACCATTCAGAAGTACCCGGGCAAGACCAACGAGCAGTTCACCAAGCTGCTGCTCAACGTCACACTGCTCGCCTCGGACTGGGCCGCCGAGATGACCAGCCGCCGGTTCCGGGTGCTCGACCCGCTCTGTGGTCGGGGCACCACCCTCAACCAGGCGCTGATGTACGGCTTCGACGCCGCCGGGATCGAGCGCGACCAGAAGGACGTCGAGGCGTACCGGGCGTTCGTCACCACCTGGCTGAAGCAGAAGCGCGTCAAGCACCGGGTGCTGGAGTCGGGGCCGGTGCGGCGGGAGCGCAAGGTGGTCGGCCGGCGGGTACGGATCGAGGTGGCGCCGACCCGTGAGGAGCACAAGGCCGGCCAGACGCAACTGCTGGACGTGGTCAACGCCGACACCACCCGCTCGGCGGAGTTCTTCCGCCCGGAGACCGTGGACCTGGTCGTCGCCGACGCGCCGTACGGCGTGCAGCACGGCAGCCGTACCGCCGGGCAGGGGTTGACCCGCGATCCGCTGGCGTTGCTCGCGGACGCCGCACCGGTCTGGGCCCGGTTGTTGCGTCCTGGCGGTGCGCTCGGAATCTCCTGGAACACCCACGTCGCCAGTCGGGACGACGCGGCGGCGGCGTTGGCCGACGCCGGCCTGACAGTGGTCGACGACGCGCCTTACCGCGCGCTGCGGCACCGGGTGGACCAGTCGATCATGCGCGATGTGCTGGTGGCGCGCCGCCCGGCCTGACCCCCGGCCTCGCCCCTCCGCCCCTGCGCCGCGCCGTGCGTCACCCCATCGGGGTCGCGCACGGCCTCGTGCGTCCTTTGCTCTGCACCCGCGGAGGCGACACTCACTGTCCGTAGCTGGTGCCTCCGCGGGTGCAGAGCAAAGGGGTGGACAACTGGTCTCGACCCCCCGGACCGCCGAGGGTCTGTGCCGCATTTCACCTGCTCAGTGGGCGGGCGTGAAAACCACGTCAAGAAAAGGTTCGCCCCCGTCATGGTCGCGTTATGACCCCTGCCGATCGGCGGGTGGTGGGGCTTTGATTGCCCGGCGCGACCGGAAGGCGGTCGCGACGAACCTTTCCGGCTGAGGAGTCAGCGTGTCTGACGTGGTGTTCGTGGTCCTGACGGTGGTGCTGTTCGCAGTGCTCGCCCTGGTTGTCCGGGCGGTGGAGAAGCTGTGAACGCGGTAAACGCCGTCGGTCTGGTGCTCGCGGTCGTGCTGGGCGCGTTCCTGGTGTTCGCCCTGTTGTTTCCGGAGCGCTTCTGATGACCATGACAACAGCGGGCGTCATCTTCGTGTTGACGCTGGTGGCGGCCCTGGTCGCCGTATACAAGCCGTTCGGCGACTACATGTTCCGGGCGGTCTCCGGCACGAAGCAGTCCCGGGTCGAGCGGGGCATCTTCCGACTGGTCGGGGTCAATCCGGCAGCCGAGCAGACCTGGGGCGTGTACGCCCGCAGCGTGCTGGCGTTCTCCGCGGTCTCGATCCTGTTCCTGTACCTGTTCCAGCGGGTGCAGAACCACCTGTGGTTGTCGCTCGGGTTCGACCCGGTGGTGCCGCACGGCGCGTGGAACACGGCCGTGTCGTTCGTGACGAACACGAACTGGCAGTCGTACTCGGGTGAGTCGACGATGGGCCACCTGGTGCAGATGGCCGGTCTGGCCGTGCAGAACTTCGTGTCGGCGGCGGTCGGCATCGCGGTGGCTGTCGCGTTGGTACGCGGCTTCCCCCGCAGCCGTACCGGGCAGCTCGGCAACTTCTGGGTCGACCTGACCCGGATCACGCTGCGGATCCTGCTGCCGATCGCGGTGCTCGGCGCCATCGCGTTGATGATCGGCGGGGCGGTGCAGAACCTGTCCGCCGGCACCGACGTGAGCACGCTGACCGGCGGCACCCAGACCATCACCGGCGGCCCGGTCGCGAGCCAGGAAGTGATCAAGGAGCTGGGCACCAACGGTGGTGGCTTCTACAACGTCAACAGCGCGCACCCGTTCGAGAACCCGACCACCTGGACGAACTGGCTGGAGATCTTCCTGATCTTCCTGATTCCGTTCAGCCTGCCCCGGGTCTTCGGCCGGATGGTCGGGCAGAACCGGCAGGGCTACGCCATCGCCGCGGTGATGGGCATCCTCGCG